>CAIXEA010000085.1 GCA_903918315.1 uncultured Acetobacteraceae bacterium
CACAACCAGCGCCCAGTCGTCGTCCGTCATCCGTGTCAGCATGGTCGGCTCCCTGAAACCGACCTCCTATGAGTCAGACAACAGAGCGCGCCGGAATCCCCAAAAATGGCATATCAGGGATTCCGTCCACACGGCCTAGGACGGTTATTTTTCGGGGCCCATAAACTCTTTGTTAATCTTTTGGTGCGACGATCCGCTCGTGACACACCGCCCTTCCCCTCCCGAGGCCAATCAGTTGGCCAGGTTCGACCGGCCCCTGACCTTCCAGGACCGGGGCATGACCGCGCCGTTCGTGAGCGCCATGCTCATTGGCGTTCGAATTCGCCCTTCCGCCCGCGGTGGGATTGAAATGGTCATGCCCAACCCGTCAGGACGGCGTGGGGTCTATATCACGCCCTGGGACGACATCCAGGGTCTTTGCCAGCCGACCGTGCATGACACGGTGCTGTACCGCCGGCTTGGGCAGACATCCGGGTTGGTGCCAGAAACGGTCCGCCGCGTGGCGTGGGAGATCGCGGCTGAAGGGCTGGGTGGCGCCGCGGCCCGACGGGCCGCGGCATTGGCAAAGGCCGCGGACGAGGCCGAGCATTTGCTGGCCAGTTTTCTGCTGTTGATCAGTTTGATCGAGGAAGTGGATCCCACCGGCCTCATCATCGACGCGCAGATCAGGCGAACCCCTGCGCTGGAGGAACGCGCCAGAGCGGCGTTGGGCACCATCGCCTCCGGCATGAGTTGGTCGCGGGCCGCGGTCATTGGTGAGATCGACGCACTCGGCCGTCATTTCGCGCCTGTCGGCGTGGAGCGGTCCGATAGTCGCGCACGCCTGCGGGTGCTGCTGACCCGCGTCCAGGCTCTGGCGTGCAGCCTGCGGGCCTGGCTGGACGGGCGCGACAACGATGATGCCGCCGGCCTGGCGCGGACCATCGCAGATGCCGCGTCACTGGCGGCCGAAGCCTCCGACGCAACTCTGTCCGGCATTCACGACCAGACCCGGGATATGCGAGGCCTGTTGCGCCGGTGGCGGGCCCATCCTGACACGATCGCTGAGCACATCGGGCGGCTTGCCTGGGTACTGGATGGGTGGGAGGCGATTTGTCTGATGTGGGAATTGCCGGTGATGACACCGAATCGGCCGGGTGATCGGGGGACGGATCGGATACGGGATCGGTCTGCGGTGCTGCGCGCCATGGCGCGCCTGATCCCTGCTCTGCCTTGCCAAATCAGCGACTGGACCGGCTACGATTTCGGGGCGAATACCCCCGAACGCTCGGTGCCTGGGTTTCCCAGCGTGGAATCAGCCGCCCGCACCCTGGCTGCAGTGACCCGCAATGAACACCTGCGGGCCGCATATCGTTAACGCGGGAGAAAGACGGATGACCGGCACTGGCGGCCAGGATAGCCAACTCTTTGAATCGCGTCTGCTCAAGGCCCGGGATGAGGAAATCACGCAGGTCGTGGCAATGATCGACACGCTGTCGCCGCGTGGCGCGGCCGACGCGCTGATCGCACCGCTGCGGCCCAGATTGGCTCTGCTGCGTCCATCGCGACCGCTGGGGTTCTGCCGGCTTTTGTTCACCCCCTTCAACCCCGTCATCGTGCCGCTGCGCGGTTGGCGGCCGCAGCATAAATCGGTCCCGCGATCGGTTTTGATGCCGATAGCCGCCACCGTGGCCCGGGAACTGGGCCCTAACGCGAGGTTGATCGATGCCGAGACGGAGAAGCCAGTATCCTCGGGGACAACCGCGGAGGCCAACGCCTGCGCCAGACTGTGGCCAGCGGCGGCGGCGGTTCTGCAGTCAGCGCCCGCGCCGGAAGATTGGGATAAAACAGAACTCCCCCTCGCTGTTTACGCCCCTTTGGCCCGGCGGTTGGGCGCGGTCCTTCAGCAAGAACCAGTCCTCGCGACACTGGACCGGATCGCCGCAACCGGTGATCTCCGCACGATCGAGGTCATGCTCAAGCAGGTCGGCGCCGACGCCGTCCCGCTGATATCCGCTGTCGCACTTGCCCGCACCCCCGCCATCGCGGCCTTGCTGGTAAAAGCCAATGATGGCATGGCTAAGCTGGTGCTCGAGATATTGAGCGGTCCAAGCGGGCCGGGAACTCAGATCACGCTCGCACCGCTCGGTGAGGTGGGTCTTCGCCTAGGCGAACAGGTGGCCAGTCTGCGCGCCATGGAAGCCAATATCACCTCGGCCGAGTTCAGGCGCCAACTGCACGAAGTCCGCCAACACCTGGATGAGGTCAGCCTGGCCCGTTTCACCAGCGCGCTGGAGACCGAATTCCTAATACAGTTACGCGCCTTGGGTCTGTCGCGAAACACCGAGGATATCACCGGTATCGAAACAGCAGCGCGCGCCCTGCGTGCGTTGGAACTGGAGGCGCGGGTTCTGGGGGGCGGGGATGTTTACGATCGTCTTCTGCGGCAGGGGGTGGAGGCGATCCTGGCGTGTGGCCGGAACCGAGGAATCAACAAAATCGAAACGATCCGACTGGTTGAGATCCTCGCGGGTTCGGCGGCGGCGCTGGCTCTATTGTAACCAGACCGGGCATCACATCTGAACGGCCTGAACGGCTTCCTCGAGTTCACCGAAGCTCGGCATATGCTGGTTTGGCACCATTTTCCGGCCCGATTCCACGGCGACCTGTGGCGCATTGCCGTGCAGATGGGTCACGAGCACCGCTCGGATGACTTCGTAATATTTTGATTCCTCTTCGACCACGCCTTTCAGCCGTGCCGCGAAGGGACCGGTCATCCCATAGGCCAGCAGGACGCCCAGAAACGTCCCGGTCAGGGCGCCACCGATCATGGCGCCGAGGACCGCCGGGGGCTGATCGATGTGTGACATGGTTTTGATAACGCCAAGAACGGCGGCGACGATACCGAGGGCGGGCAGGCCGTCGGACATATTCTGCAACGCATGGGCACCGTGCAGTTCTTCGTTCAAGGTCTTGCGCAGCTCACGTGCCAGGACATCTTCGATCTGATTGGGGTCATCGGCGTTCATCCCAACCATGCGCAAATAGTCACAGATAATCGCGGTGGCGTGGTGATTGGCGAGGATTTTCGGGAATTTCTGAAACGCGGTGCTTTCGGCCGGCTTTTCGATATGGGGTTCGAGTGCCATGTTCCCCTTGCTGCTGGCCAGGCGCACGAGGAAATACAGGAGGCTGAGCAGTTCGATGTAATCGGTTTTACGAAAAGCAGCCCCTTTCATGATTTTACCGAATCCGCTGATGGTATGTTTCACATCATGCATGGAATTCGACATCATGAAGGTGCCGATGGCCGCCCCGCCGATGGTCCAAAGTTCGAACGGCAGGGCCTCGATCAAAGGCTCCATGCTGCCGCCGGACACCAGATAGCTGCCGAACACGCAGCCAAGCAGGAACAGCAACGCGCCAATGGTGACCATGGATGTCCCTCAGCGCCGGATCGCGGTCGCGTCGCGCAGGACCAGAATGGCGATCCGCCGATTGGCTGCCGCCATCGGGTCGTCGGGGAGCAATGGATCCTTGTCGGCGTTGCCGCTGACCGATCGGAACCGTGCATCTGGCAGGCCGCCTTCGACCAGCAGGCGGCGGGTGGCATTGGCGCGTTCGGCAGACAATTCCCAATTGGTGCGGCCAGGACCCGGAAAGGGGGCCGCGTCGGTGTGGCCGGCGATTGAGATCGCCTCCGGCAGTTTTGCCAGCACCGGGACGACCTTGCGCAGCAGCATCCGGGCCCGTTCATTCAGGTCCGCCGAACCGGTGGCGAACATGGGGCTTTTGACCTCATCCATGATCTGAATGCGCAGGCCGTCCGGGGTCATATCGATGGCCAGTTGCTGCGCCAGGTCCGCCAAGGCGGGATCGCTTCCGACGGCTTCGCGAATTTGTTGCGCGGCCTGGGTGAATGCGGCTTTTTCTTCCCGCAGACGTTCGGCCCGGAGTTCGGCTGCCGCTGCGGCCCCGGCTTCGGTATTATCGGGCCGCCCCGCCGATCCCGCCGGCTTGGGCACGTCACCGATTTCAGTGCCCGGTTCGGCCGGTTCCGTGTCGGGTGGCGTCCGATCGGGATACCGGCCCACGACCACCGCCGCGGCGCCGCGATCGGACACCAGGGCGCCATCATCGAACGCCGTATGACCACCAAAGGGCTGCCCTGTGCCGGATGAGGCATGACTGAGAAGATTCGTGGGGCTGAAATAGTCGGCGAGGCCCTTACGCTGGTCCTCCGTCGTCGCGTTCAGCAGCCACATCAGGAGGAAAAAGGCCATCATAGCCGTCACGAAATCGGCGTAGGCGACCTTCCAGGCGCCGCCATGATGGCCGCCTTCGACGATTTCGATCCGCCGGATCACGATCGCGGATCCTTTTTTATCGGACTTTTTGGGGGCCATGTGCCGGTTACTCCACTACCGGCCGCAGTGTGCCCCGCCAATTCCTAAGGAATTACTAACGCGCCCGCACAAAAATCGGCGTCGTGGCATTTTTTGGCAGCCACAACGCGCAGCCCAGAGCGGTGATCGTGGACACCGCCGCCGCACCGGCCAGGACATACAGCCCGACTTCGAAACTCCCCGTCGCGTCCTTGGCATAGCCCACCGCGATCGGACCGAGATAGCCGGCGAAATTGCCGACGGAGTTTATGAAGGCCAGACCCGCGGCCAAAGCCGGACCGGTGAGAAAGGTCGAAGGCAGCGGCCAGAATGGCGACTTCATGCCGTAGAAGCCAACGGTCGCCAGGGAGAAAGCCGCCAGAACCCAGAGACTATCCCGCCACATGGCGCCCAGTACCAAGCCGGCCACCGCGCAGGCACAGGTCACGGTCAGGATCCAGAACCGATCCTTGGTCCAGTCGGACACCCACCCCGCCACCACCATGCCGATGGTCCCGAACACATAAGGCACCGCGGTCAACAGCCCGGCCTGGGTGTTGGTCATGCCAATGCTCTTCAGGATCTGGGGCAGGAACAGGATCAGGCCGACCCCGGCCATGCCGATGCCGCCGAAAATGATGGTCAGCAGAATAACCCGCGGATCGGCCATCGCGGACCAGATGGAATGGGTGCGGGCCGTCTCAATCTCCCGGCGTTCCAGCGCCAGTTCGGCGTCGAGCCAGGCCCGTTCATCCGGGGTCAGCCACGTTGCATCCGCGGGCCGTTCGGTCAGGTAATACCAAACCGAACAGCCGATGGCGGCGGTCGGGAGGCCTTCACCCAGATACATCCATTGCCAACCGTGCAGCCCCCAGATGCCATCCATCTGCAGGAACGCAGTGGACAAGGGGGCACCGATGGCCGTGGCGAGCGGCAGGCCAATGAGGAATCCGGCCGTGACACGACCGCGATGGCGCTGCGGGAACCAACGGTGGAAATACAGCAGGATACCCGGAAACAACCCGGCCTCGGCGGCACCGATCAGGACGCGGATGGAAAAAAAGCTCCAAGGACCGGTCACGAATGCGGTGGCTGCGGACAACAGGCCCCAGGTGACCATGATTCGCGTGATCCAAGGGCGCGCGCCGACTTTCTCGAGGATGATGTTGGACGGGATTTCCAGCAGGCAGTAGCCCCAGAAGAACGCCCCCGCGGCAAGGCCGTAGATATGGGCGCTGAGGCCGATATCCTTGTTCATGGTCAGCGCCGCGAAGCTGACATTGATGCGATCGATGTAGCAAAGGATATAGAGCACGAAGCAGTAGGGTACCAGGCGCAGATAGACCTTGCGCAGGGTGGTCTTTTCCAGCGTTGCCGCCATGGATGGGTCCATGGTCATTCTCCCTTTTGGCTATTTTGTTATATTATCGCACTGGTCTTGCCACACCAGATCAGCCTGGGACGAACGTTAGGGGAAGCGGTCGCGCCTTCGCAAGCGCCGAACCGGACCCAATCGGCCTGACCGGCATGATCTGCCGGGTGAGATCGGCCTGGGCGCGCCCTCCGGTGCCCCCTTTGGCGCCCGCAAAGGACCGTCAAACCTGGCCCATCGTTTGCTTGAGGCAGCAGCGGAGGATCTGATGCCGGCGCCGGACCCGATCGCACTGCTGACCAGCTTTCCGCCCCGCGCGATACAAGTCACGCCGGTCGGCGACGCGATAGCCGCGCTATCCGGTTCGGCGTTATCCGGGTCAGGGGCGGCTGGGTCAGCGCCGGCGGGACCAACGGTGTCCGGAGCTGCCTCTGCTGGGCTGGCGCCGCCCGGACCAACCTTTTCCGGACTTCTCGATACCGCCTTGTCCAAGCCCCCAGCGGCCGCGATGGGACCCGCAATCGACGAGCCACCGACCGACGTTTCGGCGCCCCCTGCGCCAAGCCCTCAAAGCACGGACGCCATGGGTCTGCTGGCAGAGCCGCCGGGGCTAGGCGCGCGACCCGAGCCACATCACCCCATCGAACGGAGCACACCCGCCAGGACCGGACAAAAGAGCAGCATGGTCCCCGCCACCCCGCCGTCAGCCGCGATGACCGATACGCCGCTCGCGCCCCTCCCTGTCGTCACCCCGCCCGCTCCTCCACCACCGCCACCCCTCCCCCCAAAATTAACCACCGCCCCATCCCCCACAGCCGATCGGCCTGAGGACGCTGAGCCGCGAGGGGTGGTGCCGACATCGCGCCTGGTGCCTACGGCCGAACCGAAGCCGCCGGCACCGGCGCCGGCTGCTGAGCCAACGCCAGGCGCATTCACCGTAGAGGCTCCGGCGGTGACCGCGCCCCTGCCGCCTAACCACACGACGGCCGCGAAGCCGGCGGCCGTGACGGAGCAACTCGCCCCGGTGCTGGTCTCGATCGCCCGCGAAGCTGGCGGCGCCCGGCAGATTGGTCTGGTGCTGCAGCCCCAGACCCTCGGCCGCCTTGAGATACAGATCGAACATAGCCCGGGCGGGGCGCTGCAAATCCGGGTGATGGCCGAACGGCCGGACACGTTGACCTTGCTGCAGCGCGACGCCCCGCAGTTGCAGCACGTGCTGGATCGCGCGGGAGTAGCGCGGGACAGCATGGTGGTGAGCTTTCACCCCGCCCCCTCGGTCGCACCCGCCGCGGACACCAGCGGGGCCACGCCGCAGTTCATGGGCACCGGGCAGCCGCATCAGGGCCCGGCCCAGGGCCCGCCCCATCGACCGCCGTCCGGCCTTCCGCGTTTCGAACCGGAGGCGCCGGCCACCGCCGCGCATCTCACACAACACGCCGCGCAACTCGCCGCGCTGGGCAGCATCGATATCACCGCTTGAAGGAGCCCCCATGACGATCGCATCCACCACCGTGGCAACGGCCGCGCCGACGAAGACCAGCGACCCGCTGGCGTCCCTGTCGTCGAATCTGAACAACTTCCTGACGATGCTGATGACGCAGCTCAAGAACCAGGATCCCAGCAGCCCGATGGACACCAACCAGTTCACGTCCCAGTTGGTGCAGTTCGCCAGCGTGGAGCAGCAGGTGAACATTTCCTCGGGCGTGCAGTCGCTGATCCAGCTGACCCAGGCGAACGGGGTGCTGCAGGCTTCAACGCTGCTGGGCAAGACCGTGACCGCGACGTCATCGCAGCTGTCGTTGCAGAACGGGCACGGCAGTATCCAGTTCAATGCCCCGGCGGCGGAGCCCGTGACGATCTCGGTGCTCGGGGGCAATGGGGCGCCTGTCCAGCAGGTCTCGTTGACCAGCACCGCCGGGGCGAACAGTTGGAGCTGGGATGGCACGGGCAGCCAGGGACAGAAACTGCCCGACGGTGCCTATACCGTCTCAATCGCAGGCGGCACCGCTGGGACGAAGGCAGCGGCGATCCCCTTCACCGTGACGGGCGTGGCGACCGGGGTGGTGAACCAGAATGGGGCGGAACAGGTGCAAATGGGCGGCCTGACTCTGCCGTTCACGGCGATCCGCTCGGTGGGGAATTGACCCGCCGGACGACCAGGGCGAACAGCGCCGTGATCATGAACGGGGCCAGCGGGATCGACAGCGCGTGCGCGAGGCCGGCGGATATCAGCGGCAGGATGAAGGTGGCCGCCATGACGGTTTTCTCCCACGGCCGGAAGCCGGTTTGCGCGGCCTGGCGCAGCAGCCATAGCAGCGGGATCGCCAGCAGCATCAGGTCGTAGACCAGCAGAAACGGGCTCGCGAGGATGGTCGCCACCGCCAGCGCCGCGCCGATCGCGGGGGCGTTGAGGGTGTTGTGGCAGGCGCGGGCCAGGACCGCCGCCACCGCGGTGGCAAGCGCGGCCTGCGCGCCATAGGCCAGAGGCAGGCCGCCGCCCCACAGGCGCACCGCGGCGAAGGCGCTTTGCATTTTGTCGTTGCCGACGAAGTTCTGCTCCAGCGTTTCGCGCGCCAGAGCCGCGTCGGCCAGGAAGGCTTGCCAGGTATCCGCGCCGAACAGCGCCAGCGACAGGGCGCACAGCGCCGCCGCGCTGACTGCCGCCGCCGCCAGAGTCCGCCACCGCCCGGCCGCGATCAGCGCCACTGGCAGCATCAGCATGAAATGCGGCTTGCCGATCAGGGCACCGAAGAGGAGGCCGGCGGCGATAGGCGCGGTATCGAGGCAGGCGATCGCAGCCCCAAACAGGGCCGTGGTGAGAAACCCGTTCTGCCCGTGCATGACGTTCTGCCACACCGCCGGGAAGGCCAGCAGCGCCATGCCCTGGCCGCGCGAGAGGTGCCGCAGCGCCGCCCAGGCGCAGGCGCCGGTCGTGGTGAGCCAGGCGATCAGGGCCGGGAAATAGGGCAGCAGCGCCAGCGGTAAACAGGCCAGCAGGAACACCGGCGGATAGAAGAACGCGCTATAGGCGAGCTCCGTCCCCGGGAACGCCGCGTTCTGCGCCGCCCAATGTGCGGTCACGTCGTAGGCCTGTGCCGGCGTGCCGGCCAAAGCCAGGCTTGATGCCGCCCAGAAGGAGATGAAGTCCGTGCCGACGGGCCGACCCTCGGGGTCGAGGCCGTGGTGGGCGAAGGCGGCGATGGCGGCGGCCTCCGCCGCGCAGAGCACCAGCAGGATGGTGCGATAGGCGCGGGCACGCTCCGGCGTCAGCCAGGTCGCGTCACGGAGCACGGCGAGGACCGCTTGCATCGATAGAATGTCCCGAATTGGCCGCCGGTTGCCGTCCGCCGCGCGCCGCCGCACACTGGCGCATCCATTCAGGAGGGAGCAAGACCATGGACGTCCGTCTCGACGGCAGAGTTGCCATCATCACCGGGGCCAGCAAGGGCCTGGGCTACGCAATGGCGAAGGAATTCGCCGCCTCCGGCGCGAATGTCGCCATTCTGGCGCGCAGCCCGGATAGTCTGGAGGCTGCTGTCGCCTCCGCCAACGAAGGCGCATCGGGCAAGGTCGCGGGCTTCAGCTGCGACGTGTCGAAGGCCGAGGATATTGAGAAGACCTTCGCCGATGTGATCAAGACCTTCGGCAAGGTGGACATCCTGATCAACAACGCCGGCATGTCCCGCGCGATGCCGTCGGACAAGATCACCGATGAGATCTGGCAGGAAGACCTGGACCTGAAGCTGTTCGCCGCCATCCGCCTGTCGCGCCTGTGCTGGCCGGGGATGAAGGAGCGCAAGTGGGGCCGCATCATCAACGTGCTGAACACCGGGGCGAAGGCGCCGCGGGCGAACGGGGCGCCGACGGCGGTGTCACGCGCGGCGGGCATGGCGCTGATGAAGGTGATGTCGGCCGAGGGCGCGCCGCACGGGATTTTGGTGAACGGCATGCTGGTGGGGCAGATCGTGTCCGATCAGGTGGCTCGGAGGCACGCGGCCGAGGGCGCGAATGTGCCGTTTGACGAGTTCGTGGCGAAGGTTGGGGCTTCTATTCCGGTCGGGCGGATGGGCAAGGCGGAGGAATTCGCGGCGATGGCGTGCTTCCTGTGCTCGGACCATGCCGGGTTCACGACGGGGACCGCGATTAACATGGATGGCGGGGCTTCGCCGGTGGTTTGAGGGTTGGAGGGTTGGGTGCCCCGTTCGCTGGTGGGCGGACGGGGGGGGCGTTTAGCGGGAAGGGCCGGATTGTCGCCGCGGCGAGCGGTTCGGGGGTTGACCGACCGCCGACCTCGATAAAATCTGTTATCAAGAGTAGGGACGGACGGTCGGCATGCAATCATCAATCGGATTGCGGGTGTGTTACGATCAGCTCCGATAGAGACGTGATTCAGATGGCACCCTGGAAGGAATACCAAGAGCAAGCTGCCGCGTTCTTTCGGTCAATTGGCTTGGCTGCGGAAACCGATGTCACCGTTCAGGGAGTCCGAACGAAGCATGACATCGATGTTCGCGTGATGATCGATCTTGCGGGGTTCGAGATTACCTGGATCGTGGAGTGCAAGCACTGGAAGATCCCAGTTAACAAACTTCATGTATTGGCGCTCCGCGAGATCGTATCGGACTTGGGTGCCGATCGGGGCATCATCTTATCCGAAACTGGCTTTCAGAATGGCGCCGTTGAGGCCGCCAATCTTACGAATGTGCAGGTCACATCACTGGGCGCGCTTGCAGTATCTTCGAAAGCCGCTCTTTACGCAGCTCGCTTGCGGGATCTCTATGACCGCGTGGAGACATGCCGAGAAAAATATTGGAATATCCCAAAAGACGTTCGAATCGACAAAGGCCTTCGGTTCGGTATAGGCAACAAGCATATGTATTCGGGTGCCCGCATCATTGATATGTCGAGCAACCTCTTGAGCCGCACGTTCCGTGGCTCATTTCCAGTCTACTGTAACGAGCTACTGGAGTACCATTTGGGGACAGTGGACGACATGCCGGAACGTCTAAACGGACCTGCCGATGTGATTCAGCTCCTTGAGCCGCTAATCGGCGAGCTAGAAGCAAAGCTAGCTGCCGTGTAGCCGGCCCACTTCGTCACCTTGTCAGTTCTCCTGGCGCGTTGGCCTCCTGTCACGACGCCCGATAAACCGGACTATCACGTGGAGAGTGGTCGCAAGGGGTCCACCCCCGCGAAATTGCCATCGGGGAGAGTCAAAACCGCAACAGGCCTCGCTATCTCAATCCCAGGCCAACGGCGTAGACGGGATCGGAGGTCTCGGGCCATACTGGAGGAGTCCTTTTGTCCGGCGGAAATCGCCAATGGCCTTCGCCCATTTGACGGAAACGCCAAGGAGCACCTCTGAGATGCCCCGCAGCGCGTCAGGAGTGAAGAACGCATCGACCTCGGCGTTTTTTGGCGTGATAAATTCAAAAATATTTCCGTGACACATATTATTCCGAATTCGGACTATTTCGACATTCCTCCGATCCTTTTTGGATGTCATCAGCTTGTCCACGAAATCATGCTCGTCGGGGAATGCCAACACTTCCACGGGTAATCCTACCTCGCGGGCACCCGACAGAAGAACGTTGCTAAATACCCGGTATGGCGACGGTTCTGTGCCGCCTGTGGGATCGGGCGTCAATTGATGGATGGTGACCCGCAGGCTCGCCTCAATACCATTTAGCAGTGAGGAAACACCGGGGAGGTAGAGTTCGGCCCGGAGCGCCGCCAATCCCTGTACGAAGAACCAATGGAATTCGGCGGCTGATAGGGCCTCGAAAAAGAAGTTTGCTTCTACAGATAACTGCGACTGCGCCGTCCCCTGGCGGACAATGTAGTCGGCGGACGACACGAAGTTGCTATCCTCAAGCTGCATGGCCGGGTTCTGATCCTCTATCGAGGCTCGCAGTCAGGCATATTTCACGCCCCCGAGATTAGACTGATTTATGCGATGCGCAAGCCCTTGATTTCACGGGGCCGAGTTCTCGTCCTATCACTTACCGTTTGATAGATAGTCGGTTATGATCGATATGAAAACCTCCGAGGCGTGAGATGAAAGACTTTGGCACTTTACGAGAGCTTCTTGGCGGTCTGTGGCACGCGACACACCCAATTCGGTTTCAGTCGATTTTGACGACCGGCGCGATCCTTCCAGAGCCAGATATCGACGAAAAAGATCGCTGGAAAACCTCGCAGGGAAAGGAGTGTTATCCCTATGTCCGCATCCTTGGCGGGGTGAGCCTTTTCGATTTCGAGGGATTTGACCCTGTGGCTTATACTCAAAGGTACCTGATAAGCACATGGCGAGAGTTCGTCCCATACCGAGAAAGGTGGGGCTGCTCAGTGTGGATCGAAATAGACCGCGCAAAGATTGCCGCAAATTTTCTGTCGGGGGTTGATGTCGTAAAAAAATGGAAGTGTGGCAACGCTTATCGCCATACAATCATGCCCGGAATAGAGGCAGCACATATTGGTCCATTGCCGTCATCGGCGTTCAAAAGAGCTTTTGTCGCTCGCGCGGACAATGGCGATCTTGAACAGTTACCGCTTCTGCCGGTGGTTTAGCGATGATGTGCTGCCTCCCGTGTGAGGACTTGGTGCCGTGCTAAGCCCAGCCCATTGCGCACCGGATTTACGCAGCGGAAAAGCCCAATCTTTTCAGCGGTCTAAATTTTCTGCGAATTCCTTGATTTGTGCAAAGTCGCGATTCCTGCCGTAGAGAATATCTTACATTAACCCATCTTATTCATCGCATGGCAGGGATTCGCGAACGGACATGGCGCAAACATATGGAATCGTTCAGTGATTGGTTGCTTACACCCACACCGAACGCCGGACATAATCCGCCATGCCCGCCACCGATGAGGATAC
>CAIXEA010000086.1 GCA_903918315.1 uncultured Acetobacteraceae bacterium
ACTCCGCAAAGCCGATGAGCGCTCCATCGCCGAGGTTTGGCATCGTATCGGAAAGCTCATCGACCATTTCACGCCAGAGGAATGCGCCAACTACATCCGACACTCAGGATATGAACGGATATAAGTCGGACATGCTCTAGAGGCCACGTTGTCGGCACGGCGACATGTCATCACCCCCACCGCGACCCAACCCGCACCGGCGCCTCCGATCGATACCGCATGAATCCCCGGTAAAGGCGATTGGTCCGTTGCCGAAGGTGATACCGTCAGTCGGAAACCCGATACTGTCGGTTGGGAATGTCAGTCCTTCGACCGTGGGGGCCGCCTGCGCCGCCAGACCCGCGACCAGGGTTGCCAGGGCGATGGATACAGCCGTGCGACGATGCATGATTTATGGCCCGCTGATGGGAACGCCGGTGACAAGTTCGAATTGTTCATAAAATTTAATGGTCATGGTCTTCAGGTTCGCGGGCGGCGCGCCAAACACAGCGTAACAGTCCGTCTGTTTCGACACCGCTACGGAGCAGTTGGACGATGTCAGGCCAGGGCTGTAAATGCGCCGCCCCGGCAGGTCCAGCAACCGCGCGTTGCCCAGGGTCATGCTAAAGGTCTGGTCCCCGCTGTTGGTCAGGGCCAGGCGCAACGTGACGGTTTCCCCTTCGGTCCGCTTGAGGGAGAGGATGTCGACACGCACCTTTCCGCCCATGCCGCTCACCGTCGCGATGGGTGGGTCCTCCGCCTGGGCGGCCGGGGCTGCCAGGATCAGGCACGCCAAGGCGGATGCAAGGATCGCGGCACGGCGTGCAAGGGCCGTGAGGCGGTGCGGATTGCCTGGTCCAATCGGGGTCATGATGTCAGTCTCCGTCATTCCAAATGTGACCGAGGAACACGGTGGCTCCCGTTGCGCAACGTGTACCATATCGCGGTCGGGTTTGTCATTTGCCCGTTGCGGCCTAGGCTGCCTTGGCTTCCCCCGCGATCTTCACCAGCGCGCCCAGCGTATCGCGGGCGAATTTCAGCCGTGTCAGAACGTCCATATCGCGGGAGATCGCCAGCTTGAAGTCGGGCCGCAGCCGGATCAGGCCCCCCTTGGTGCCCAGCCATTTCACCAGTCCCGCGGGGTTGCAGAACAGGTTGCGGCGGAAGGTCAGCACCATGCCTTTCGGCCCGGCGTCGAGCTTCTCCACCCCCGCCTCCCGGCAGGCGCGCTTCAGCGCCACCACGCCCAGCAGGTTGTCGACCTCTTTCGGCAGGGCGCCGAACCGGTCCACCAGCTCCGCCATCATGGCATCGGTCTCGGCGTCCGATCCCAGCGCGCCAATGCGCCGGTAGAGGCCCAGCCGCACCGGCAGATCGCGCACATAGGTTTCCGGGATCAGCACCGGCAGGCCAAGGCTGATATTCGGGGTCCAATCACGGCCCTGATCATCGCGCCGCCCATCGCCGGAGCGGACTTCCGCCACCGCGTCTTCGAGCATCTGCTGATACAGCTCGATGCCGACTTCGGGGATATGGCCCGACTGCTCATCGCCCAGCAGATTGCCGGCACCGCGGATGTCCAGATCGTGGGAGGCGAGCGTAAACCCGGCGCCTAGCGCGTCCAGGGTCTGCATCACCGTCAGCCGCTTTTCCGCCGCGACCGAAAGCTGGTGATTGGGCGGCCAGGTCAGATAGGCGTAGCCGCGCTGCTTGCCGCGCCCGACGCGCCCGCGCAGCTGATACAGCTGTCCCAGTCCGAACATATCGGCGCGATGAATCAGCAGCGTATTGACCGCCGGCATGTCGAGCCCGCTCTCGACGATATTGGTTGATAGCAGGATATCGTATTTGCCGTCGCCGAACTCGGTCATCACCCGTTCCAGCTCCGTCGGCGCCAGCCGCCCATGCGCCTGCACGGTGCGGGCCTCCGGCACGATCTCGGTCAGGCGTTCGGCCATGCGATTGAGGTCTTCGATCCGCGGCACGACGCAGAAGATCTGCCCGCCGCGGAAGCGTTCGCGCTGCATCGCCTCCCGGATCACCACGGAATCGAAGGGCATGATGAAGGTGCGCACCGCGAGGCGATCGACCGGCGGCGTGGCGATGATGCTCATCTGCCGCACCCCCGTCAGCGCCAGCTGCAACGTCCGAGGGATCGGCGTCGCGGTCAGCGTCAGCACATGCACATCGGCTTTCAGCGCCTTTAACCGTTCCTTGTGGGAAACGCCGAAATGCTGCTCCTCATCGACCACCAGCAGCCCGAGGTCGGAGAATTCGATCGATTTCGCCAGCAACGCATGCGTGCCGATGACAATATTGATCTCGCCGGAGGCCAGACCCTTGCGCACTTCGGCGGCCTCTTTCGCCGTCACCATGCGCGACAGCTGCGCCACCTTGACCGGCAGTCCCTCAAACCGGGCCGTGAACGACCGGTAATGCTGCCGCGCCAGCAGCGTCGTCGGCACCACGACGGCGACCTGGGAGCCGGACATGGCGGCCACGAAGGTCGCGCGCATCGCGACCTCGGTCTTGCCGAAGCCGACATCGCCGCAGATCAGGCGATCCATCGGCTTGCCGGCGGCCATGTCTTCCAGCACGTCGGCGATGGCGCGGGCCTGATCTTCGGTCTCCGCGAAGGGGAAGCGGGCGCAGAATTCGTCCCAGGTGCCTTCCGCCGGCGCCAGCACCGGCGCATCGCGCACCTGGCGTTCGGCGGCGATGCGGATCAGCTCGCCCGCCATGTCGCGGATGCGCTGCTTCATCCGCGCCTTGCGGTTCTGCCAGCTTGCCCCGCCGAGCTTGTCCAGCGCCACGCCCTGGGTTTCGCTGCCGAAGCGGGACAGGATTTCGATGTTTTCGACCGGCAGGAACAGTTTCTCACCGCCGTCATAGATCAGCCGCAAACAGTCATGCGCCGCGCCGGAGACCGACAGCGTCGTCAGCCCATCGTAACGGCCGATACCGTATTCCTGATGCACCACCAGATCGCCCTCGGCGATTTCTGTGGCCTCGGCGATGAACTGATCCGCGCGCTTGCGCCGGCGCGGCGGGCGGGAGATGCGTTCGCCCAGCAGGTCCTGCTCGCTGACAAGCGCCAGCCTTGGTGCGACGAACCCGCGCTCGATCCCCAATGTCACCAGCGACACCGAGCCAGCGGGTTTACGCCGGATCGCCGCCCAGTCGTCTTCCTGCGCGACGTCCTTGAACCCGTGCTCACGCAGCAGGTTGGTCAGGCGTTCGCGCGAACCCCGGGTCCAGGCGGCGACCACGATCCGCCGGCCTTCGGTGTTCCAGCGCTCGGCCTGGGTGCGCAATTGGTCGAAGACATTGACCGGGTTCACCCCCGCGGCCGGCGCGCGGCTCAGCGCGAACACCGGGCCGGGCCGGCCACCGCCCTCAACGCCCGCGCCGCCATCCGGCTTGCCGAAGGGCGTGAACGCCGTGCAAGGCCCGAACGAGAGCATCTCGTCCCACCCCTCCCGATCCAGATACAGCATCGCCGCCGGGATCGGCCGATAGGGCACCTCCCCATCCCGCGGCGGCGCCCGCCGCGCCTGGGCGTGGTCGGCGATCATCTCCAGCCGGGCTTCGAGGACCTCATTCGCCTGATGGTCGAAGCTGACGGAGGCGTCGGGCAGATAATCCAGCAGGTTTTCCATCGTCGGATGGAACAGCGGGACCCAATGCTCCATCCCCGGATGCCGGCGCCCGTCGGAGATCGACAGATAAATCGGGTCCTTGGCGGCGTCCTGGCCAAATAGCTCCCGCCAGGCGGTGCGGAAGCGGGAGACGGAGTCCTTGCCCAACGGCACTTCCGATACCGGCCGCAGCGACAGGTTCGACCGTTTGGCGGCGGAGCGTTGGGTGGTGGGGTCGAAGTTGCGGATGGATTCGATGGTATCGCCGAACAGGTCCAGCCGGACAGGTTCGGCCTCGCCGGCCGGGAAGATATCGACGATGCCGCCACGGATCGCGTATTCGCCGGGCTCCATCACCGTGCCGGCGCGGCCATAGCCGTTGGCTTCCAGGAACAGGGCCAGTTTCTCGGGCTGCACCGTGCCGTTGATCTTCAGATCGAAGCTGGCGCCGGCAAAGGCCGTGCGGGGCGGCACGCGCTGCACCAGGGCATTGACGGTGGTCAGGACGATGCGCGGGCCTTTGGGCGGGTCGATCAGGCGCGCCAGGGTGGCGATGCGCTCGGACACCAGCAGCGGATTGGGCGACACGCGGTCGTAGGGCAGGCAGTCCCAGGCCGGGAAGCGCAGCACTTCGGCTTCCGGCATGGTGAAGGCCAAAGCCTCCGCCAGCCGCGCCATGCGGGCGTCGTCACGGGCGACGTGCAGGACGGCGCCGCTATGTTCGCGGCGGCGTTGCGCGAGGAGGAACGCGTCCCACCCCTCTGGCGCGCCCCAGACCTTGAGCGGTTCGGTCATTTCGTCAGGCTGGCCCGGATTCGCAGCAGCATCGGGGAGGCGTCCTGTTCGGGTATTGGCCGCCGTCCGGTCAGCCAATCGGCCAGATCGACGTCTGGAAGTTCGAGGATCTCTTCCATCGCGTCCAACTCAGGCTCCGTGAAAGTGCTGAGATTCGCGCGCACGAATCCGCCGATCATGAGATCGTTCTCGAAGGTTCCGCGGTGGGTGGAGCGGAACAGGAGGCGGCGGCGCCTGGGGTCGTGTTCTGGTTTGGTCATGGGGGGCGGATCATAGACCTGCGTGGCTCGGTATGTCAGCCCAGGGGACGACTGCGCCGGCGGATTGCCAGGACGGCGGCTTGCGTCGCCGCGATCCGAGGGCGTCAGGGGCCCGGATTGCGGAAAAAGGTGTTGCGATGCGCTTTTTTTTGAAGCCCGGACTTCACAGTCGCGCCATGCCCGATTAGATTGATTTTACAAAAAAAAGGGCGTATGGTAATGAAGGTTAACACTTTCTCGGGGACCGCGGACGATAAGGTCTTCCGTCTTGGTGCGGCGGCCGTGGTGGCTGGTCTGGGATGGCGGCGCAAGCGCCGCGATCATCACCCAGACTTACAACGTGGATTTGTCCGTCCTGAGTTCAGGGGCTCCGAACCCGGACTCCGTTGATATTACAATAGGCGATGGGTCGCCATCTGGCGCGCCGCAATTCGTCATTTATAACACTAACGATGGCATCGGGACCTATGGGAGTGGCGCTGTCGTAGGAAATGGCACCTCACCCAAGATTAAGACGACTGACCTGGCGGGTGGCGACGTCGTCGGGAGCGGTAATACGTTCCTCACCTCCGCGGATACGAATCCGGTCGCGGGTCTGTGGTGGTCCAAGGCGCTCAAGAACCAGTTCGGCGTTGGCACCGGCACCGGCTATGTCGGCCTGCGTTTTCAGATCGACGGTGGGGTCAATTTGTATGGCTTCGCAACGATCAATGGGACGACGTTCTCCACCATCACTTATGATGACACTGGCGCAGGTGTTACCGTTCCGTCGCCGGAACCCGCGACTCTTTCGCTTTTGGCCCTCGGCGCGATGGGCGTCGCTGGCCTGCGCCGGCGTGCCCGCGCGGCATAATCATCGCTTGTACAGGGGTGGATCAGCGATCCACCCCGACCGCGCGCCGTAACACCAAATCGACGGCAACCCGTTCCGCGCCGGATCGCCGCGCCAGATTGACCGTGTCGATCACGCGATCGTCGCAGAAGAATCTGAACGCTTTCGTCCCATGCGCCACACTGTTGCGCGTGCCCTCATGTGTCAGCAGCAAATTCGCCCAGCCACGGCGCAGGTTCGGGATGACGACATTGGCATCGACCTCCAGAATCCCGTCAGCCGCGATATTCGCGAGCTGCGCCCCAACGACAACCCCATCCAACAGCAGCACGACCGAGCGGTCCGGGTCCGGCGGCGTGCCCGCCACACCATGCAAGCGGGCCAGCAAAGCCGCGGGGTTGCCGTGAAACTCCCGGCTGACCAGATTGGCGACCTCGGCCGGCGGGGCCTCAGGCAGTTTGACCACACGGGCGCCGGGGGGAATCCAGCCGGCACGGTCCAGCTTTTCCCGATAGGATGCGAGCATGGCCTCCATTTCGCTGGCCTCACCGAGAAAATGCAGGACGCGATGATGCACCGTGAAGCCAGTGGCCAGGCAGAAGGCCGCCGCGGCGCTGTCTTCGCGCAGGACGGACCAGGGTTGCAGCGACATAGCCTCCCCCCGCACAAGGGCAGCGATCGCGTCCAGCAGCGCCCGGCCGAGGCCCTGGCGCCGCGCATCCGGCACGACATGCACGGACACGGGAAAAGCCGCGGGATCGCCAACAGCCTGCCACGCCACGGAAGCAGCCCCCACCAGCGCGCCGCTGGCGTCGAAAGCCACCATCATTTCCGGGGCATGTTCGGCCGAAAAGACGTCCGGCATCAGCATGCGGCAAGCCCGCATGTCTGATACAAGCGCGTCCCGGATGGAGAAGTCAGTTGTCTGAACAGTCATTATCGGGTTCCGAAAACAATGCGCGCACCACGCGGCGGGAGCGCGTGGTGCTGGTCGGCTTAACCTCTTGCGATCAGTCGATTTTAGACCGTTTGGTTCAAGCCGGCCAGATGCCGCATTTCGCCCGGCTGCGTGCGGAAGGGGCCTGGGGCAGGTTAATCCCGGCGGAGCCTTTGGTTGGCCGCGCGCTATGGACTTCGGTCGCCACCGGCCGGAGCCCGGCGGTACACGGCATCATGGCGGGAAAGGTACCGCGCCGTGATGGTGGTGGCGTCCAACCAGTTGGTCAGACCGCCTGGCAGCACCCGGCCTTCTGGCAAACCCTCCAAGCAGCGGGGCGCCAGACCATCACGGTCAACTGGCCAGCAACCGAGCCCGCGACGGCCTGGGCCGGCACCCATGTCGACTCGCGCTTTGCCCGCGCGACCGGGCCGGATTTCGACACCTGGGCGGTGCCACGCGGATCAGTGGGGCCGGATACGTTACGGGCGGCGCTGCGGGACCTGCGGGTTCATCCCACCGATGTCGAAGGCGCGATGCTGGCCCCGTTTGTTCCGAAATTAAATGAAATCGATCAGTACCGGAGCCTGAGCCTGGTGAACCTGGCGGTCGCCCTGGCCGAAGTATCCACCGTTCACGCCGTGACCACCGCCTTGTTGGCCGAGCAGGACTGGGATGTCGCCGCGGTGCATTATCACTGGCTGGAGGCCATCCAGCGGCTGTTCCTGCACGACGGCATCGACCCGCGTTTCGAGAATACTGTCGATATGGCCTATATGTTCACCGACGCCATGCTGGGCCGGCTGATGGAACTGGCGGGGGAAGACACCACCATCTGGGTCGTGTCCCCCAACGGCGTGCGGCCGGGCATGGACGGGAAGGCTATGGGATGGCGCGCCTCGGGTTTCATCGCCGCTCGCGGCCGCTGGATCGAGGCCGGGCGCACGCTCGATCCGTTGCGCCTGGTGGATATCGCACCTTCGTTACTGGCGCGTTTTGGGTTGGTCGCGGAAACCGACGGTAAGCGGATCCCGGCATTGGCGCCGGGCATGTCCCGCCGCACCGTCATGACGCCACGGCCCGCGGCGCCCGCCCCTGATCAGCATGTCGCGGCATTGCGGGCGCTGGGCTACGACGATACCCCGGATCCGGCCATGCAGGCCGCGCTCACCCGGGCGGAAGCCGAGCGGCTGTTGGCGCGGGGCGAAGCCCTGCTCGGCGCGGGTCAGATCGCGGCGGCGGAGGCCGCGCTGCTGGAAGCGCGCAAATATGTTTCTCCGGACAGTCCATCAGGACTAAGGCGTCTGGCTCTGTGCCGGCTGCTGCGCGGCGATGCCCCGGGATGCCGGGAGATCGGGGAAACACTCCGCCGCCTGACGCCACGCGATGGCTGGGGCAGCCTGATCCTGGCGGCTGGCCACGCGTTGGACGGCAACGCGCCTGCGGCCTGGCCGCATATGGCGGCGGCGAAAGAGAGCGGCGGGAGCAGTCCGGAACTCATGAGCCGCCTGGGTGGCGTCGCCTTGATGCTCAAGGAAGATCAGACCGCCAGAACTTACTTCGAGACAGCGCTGCGCATGGACCCCGATCTGCTTGACGCGCGCAAGGGGCTGGATATGGCGTTGGAACTGAGCCGCAAATACGAGGCCAGCCCGCCGGCTTAAAAGATGACTCGGCGATCGCGTTGGCGCGGCTGACAACTTCCCCTACAGGGGGGCAATCACCAACTGCTGGCCCATCGTGGACTCCGATATCCTCACCCCGCTTTTCGCCCCCCTGACCTCGCTGCGCGGCATAGGGCCGGCGGTGGCGACGCTGCTGGCGCGCGCGGTTGGCGGCGACCGGGTCATCGACGCGCTCTTCCACATGCCGGACTCCTACCTCGATCGGCGCAACCGCCCAACGATCCGGGACGCGCAGCAAGGCACCGTGGCGACGCTGGCGGTGGAGGTCGTGCGGCATGAGCGCCCCAACAACGCCCGCCAGCCCTGGCGCATCGTGGTCAAAGACGACACCGGCACGGCCGAACTGGTGTTCTTCCGCTTCACCCGCGAATCCCAGATGCCGCCGGGGGCTAAATTGCTGGTCTCCGGCAAGATCGACCGCTTCAACGGGCGCGTCACCATCCCGCATCCTGATCATCTGGTGCCGCTGGAGCAGGCTGCCAAACTTCCGGCGATCGAGCCGGTCTGGCCCCTGGTGGCGGGTCTGTGGCCGCGGCAGGTGGCAAGCGGCGCCGCCCAGGCCGTGGCTTTGGTGCCGGAGTTTCCGGAATGGCACGATCCCGCTCTGATGCGGCGCGAGAAATGGCCGACATTCATCGATGCGATGCGCGCCGTGCAGACCCCGGCCGAAGACATTCCGCACAAGCGGATGCGCGCGCGCCTGGCCTATGACGAGTTCCTCGCCGGGCAGGTGGCACTCGCGGTGATCCGCGGCCGGGTGCGGGCGCGGGCCGGGCGGATGCTGGTGGGCGACTCCCGCCTGCGCGATGTCGCGCTGCAGCGCTTCGGGTTCAAACCGACGGAGGCCCAGACCAAGGCCCTGGCGGAGATCGACGCCGATTTGACCTCACCCCGGCGGATGCTGCGGCTGCTGCAAGGGGATGTTGGCTCGGGCAAGACGCTGGTGGCGATGCTGGCGATGCTGCGCGCGGTCGAGGCCGGCGCCCAGGCCGCGATCATGGCGCCGACGGAGGTGCTGGCGAAGCAGCATCACCGCACGCTCAGCCGCCTCTGCCCGGTGCCGGTGGCGCTGCTGACCGGTTCGGTGAAGGGCAAGGAACGCGCCAAGCTGCTGCGCGGGTTGAAGGACGGCTCGATCCCGCTGGTCGTCGGCACGCATGCGCTGTTCCAGGACGCGGTGGAATACAAGGACCTGGCGCTGGCGGTGATCGATGAGCAGCATCGGTTCGGGGTGACGCAGCGCCTGACCCTCGGCGGCAAGGGGGAGCAGACCGACGTCCTGGTCATGACCGCCACGCCCATCCCCCGCACCTTGCTGCTGACCCAATGGGGGGAGATGGATGTCAGCCGCCTGACCGGCAAACCCGCCGGGCGCCAGCCCATCCGCACGACCTTGCACTCTTTGGCGACCATGCCGGATGTGCTGGACGGCATCGCGCGCCGGCTGGCGGCGGGTGGGCAGGTCTATTGGGTCTGCCCGCTGGTCGCTGAGTCCGAGGTCCTGGACGTCGCCGCCGCCGAGGAACGCTTTGCCACCCTGCATGCCCGCTTTGGTGATGTCGTGGGCCTGGCGCACGGCCAGCAAACCACTGAGGCACGAGATGCCGCCTTGGCTGCCTTCACCGCCGGCACCACGCGCCTGCTGGTTGCCACCACGGTCGTCGAGGTCGGGGTCGATGTGCCCTCCGCCAGCGTCATGGTGATCGAGCATGCCGAACGCTTCGGCCTCGCGCAGCTCCACCAGCTCCGCGGCCGGGTCGGGCGGGGTTCCGAGGCCAGCTTCTGCCTGCTGCTGCACGAGGACTGGGTCAGCGAAACCGCCCGCCGCCGCCTGACCATGCTGCGCGACACCGAAGACGGGTTTGAGATCGCGGACGAGGATTTCCGCCTGCGCGGCGGTGGCGATGTGCTCGGCACGCGCCAGGCCGGCCTGCCCGGCTTTCGCCTGGCCGATCCGGTGGAGCATGAGCCGCTGCTGCACATGGCGCATAAGGACGCGGCGGTGCTGCTATCGCGCGATCCCGGCCTGACGTCGGAGCGGGGCAGGGCGGTGCGGCTGCTGCTGCGGCTGTTCGAGCGTGCCGCTGCGATGAAGACCCTGGCCGCGGGTTAACGCAATCATGGTGACTTTGAAACTATAAGCCGATCACACGCCGCTCCCACCGTCATGGCCTGGACGCGCCCTACCGTGTTCACACATCGTGGAAACGAAAATTCGTAAGTCAAACAAAGGGACTTCTGACACGTCATGGCCCGGCTTGTCCGGGTTACCGCCGCCCGCACCAGGCCGCGATAGGTAGCCCGGACAAGCCGGGCCATGACGGTGTAGAGCAGCGCGAGCAAAAATCGTTCCCGCGATTTGTGAACATGGTAGGGACAAGCCAATCCATGACGATATAGGAGTGAATCAATCATCACGCCGGGCGGTCTTATTCCGCCGCTCTCGCAAGGTCGGCCTCGAAGTGAAAACCTTTGTAGCCTTGCCCGACCACCTCGTCGCAGATGGCGCGGTATCGGCCGACGCCGGCGATATAGGGCATGAACAGGCGTGGCTTGCCCGGGATATTGGCGCCCATGTACCAGGAATTCGCCTGTGGAAACAATGTTTTGTAAGCCACTTCCTGGACATGATCGACCCATTCGTCCTCGGCCGCGCGTTCCGGTTCAATGATCGCGAGGCCTTGGTCGCGCATATGGATGATGGTGTCGGCCACCAGGTCCACATGCTGCTCGATCGACATGATCATATTGCTTTTCACCGACGGGCTTCCGGGGCCGGTGATCATGAACAGATTGGGGAATTGTTCAGTCATCAGACCGAGGTAGGTGCGCGGGCCGGCTGCCCATTTGGTCTTCAGTTCCAGGCCGGCGCGGCCGCGGATGTCCACATTGAACAGCGTGCCGGTCATGGCGTCGAAGCCGGTGGCGAACACGATGGCATCAAATTCAAAACGACGCCCGTTCACGATCAGCCCGTTCGCTGTCAGCCGATCGATCGGTGTCTGGCTGATGTCCACGAGTTCGACATTGTCGCGGTTATAGGTCTCGAAGTAACCTGTATCGACGCACAGCCGTTTGGTGCCGATGGGATGGGTCTTCGGGCAGAGCACCTCGGCCGTCACGGGGTTTTTCACCGTCTGGCGGATCTTGTTACGGACAAATTCCGCCATCGTCTCGTTAGCTTCACGGTTCGTCAAAATATCGTTGAACGCACCGAGGAAGCCGGAGCCGCCGATCCGCCACCGTTCTTCATAGGTTGCGAGGCGTTCTTCCTCGCTGACCTCGAGCGCCGATTTATCATTGAGTTCGCGTAGCACACCGTTCGGCATAGAGCGCATTTCCGTGCGCTTTTCGGCGTAGCCGTTTTTCCAGGAATTCGCGTAATCATCGGTCATCGGATGATTACGAGAGGGGATTGTGAAATTCGCCTGCCGCTGGAAAACGGTCAGATGCGCAGCCTCCTGGGCGATCACTGGAATCGCCTGAATGGCGGAGGAACCGGTCCCGATAATTCCGACCCGCATACAAGCGAAGCTTACCGGCTCATGCGGCCAGCGGCCTGTGTGGTAGGTCTTGCCGGTGTAGTCTGCCAGGCCTTCGAATCGGGGGATCTGCGCGGTGGAGATGCAGCCGCCGGCCATCACGAAATGCCTGGCGGTGATTTTTTCTCCCGTGCTGGTCTCTATGCGCCAAAGCCGCTGACGTTCATCGTAATGCGCGGCGCGCACTTCTGATTCAAAGTCGATGTGCGGCCGCAGTCCAAACCGGTCCGTTACATGATCCGCATAGGCACGGATATCCGCATGGCCGGAGAATTTTTCCGGCCAATTCCATTCCTGTTGCAGATCATCGTCGAATCCGTACGAATACTGCATGCTTTCCACGTCGCAACGGGCGCCGGGATAGCGGTTCCAGTACCAGGTGCCGCCCACGCCATCCCCGCGCTCGAAACAGCGCGTCGACAGGCCCTGCTTGCGCAAACGGTGCAACAGATAAAGACCGGAAAAGCCGGCCCCAACGATGACGGCATCAACGGCCCCTTCGACGGAAGCGGCGGTGACGGGGGATGCGGGCATGCGGCGACTCCTTAGAACAATGACCCGGATGGCCGGCGGCTACTGGCCCTGCGCGTGCAGGAAGTAGTGGATCGCCTGCGCCATCAGGCCCGGCGTCTGCACCGAGGCGAAATGGCCGGTGTTCAGTTCCAGGAACTGCGCGCCCGGGATCTGGCGCGCCATCGGCTCGATCACCGAGGGCGGGCGCAGCGGGTCATGCCGGCCGGCGGTGACGAGGGTGGGGCAGGTGATTTTGGCGAGTTCGGGGGTGATGTCGCCGTTGGCGAGCATGCGGTTGATGGCCGCGAAGCTCTCGGGATCGTTGCCCAGCCAGCGGGCGCGGAACTTGCGGAATTCCTCGGCATTGTAGCGCACCACCGGCGGGTACGACAGGGCCAGGCTGGTTTCCACCACGCTCGCCATGCCGCCGGCTTCCACCGCGTCGGCGCGTTCCAGCGTCGCCTTCTTGCGATCCTCCGACGCGCCAGTGGCCGGGCCATGCATGACCAGGCCCGCGGCGCGATCGGGATAGCGGACGGCGAAATGCATGCCGATGGCGGCCCCGACCGCGATGCCAGCCAGCGAGACCTTGCCCGTGATGCCCAGCGCATCGAGCAGACCGGCCAGATCGTCGGCCATCTGATCCCAGCTCACCGCGCCCTTGATCTTCTGCGACAGGCCGGCGCCGCGGGTGTCGTAGCGCAGCACCTGGCGGGAATTGTTCAACGCCGGCAGTGCCTGGTCCCAGCTATCGAGCGTGCCGCCCATCTCATGGATCAGCACCAGGGTGGCCGCGCCTTCCCCGGTGAGCTCGCAGCGCAGGCTGGTCCCGTTGACTTCGACAAAGTTCATGGCAAACGTCCCTCTCCGTATTTGGGTTCCAGCGTAAGCCGTGGCGCCCGCCTCGTGAAGGGTCTCCCACACTATGTCCGAACAGATGACGCTGCATTGGTCGCCGCGGTCCCCCTACGTCCGCAAGGTCATGATCGCCGCCCATGAAATGGGCCTGCAGGATCGGCTCACCATCGTGCGCACGGTGGCGGGCGGCACGACGCCGCATGCCGAATTGATGAAAATCAACCCCGTGGGCAAAATCCCGACGCTGGAGCTGGCGGACGGGACGGTGATCTACGACTCGCCCGTGATCATCGAATATCTCGACACCCTGCACCACGGGCCGAAGCTGATCCCGCTCCTGTGGCCCGATCGGCTGCACGCGCTGCGCCGCCACGCGCTGGGCCAGGGCATGCTTGACAACGCACTGCCGCTACTGTCGGAGGGCTTTCGCCCGGCCGAACGCCAGAGCGAGCCGCATAAGAATCTGTGGCGGGCCAAGCTGCGCAATTGCGTCGCCGCGCTGGAGCAGGAGGCCGATGATCTCGCGGCGGCGCCCTTCTCCATCGGGCATATCGCGATCGGGGTGGCGCTGGCCTATCTGGACTTCCGCTTCGACGTTTTGCAGTGGCGGACGGGCCATCCGAAGCTGACCGCCTGGCATGCGACATTCAACGCGCGGGCCTCGGTGGCGGCGAATATGCCGGTGGATGATCTTTGATCGGGAATCAAACGATGGCACGGTTTAGCCGCGGGAGGGGCCGCTATGATGCGGGTTCGTCATGGCCCGGCGTGTCCCTGTTGGATTCACACATCGCGGGAACGATTTTTGCTATCGCTGCTCGACACCGTCATAGCCCGGCTTGTCCGGGCTACCTATCGCGGCATGGTGCGGGCGGCGGGGGCCCGGACAAGCCGGGCCATGACGTGTTAGAAGTCCCTTTGTTTGGCTTACGATTTTTCGTTTCCACGATGTGTGAATCCAGTAGGGACACGCCGGGCCATGACG
>CAIXEA010000087.1 GCA_903918315.1 uncultured Acetobacteraceae bacterium
CATATGAAACACCGTCGGCGTCCAGTTCGCCGCCCGCCGCGCGATCCGGCTCTCCACCGTCTCCCCATCATGCACCGTGGGCGCCGGCGGGTTCACGAACAGCGCCCGGTCATCGAGGCTGTTGAGGTTGGTGACCGAGCACCAACCATTCTCCGTCTCCGCCGCCGCGCCGATATAGATGCCGCAGCGCTTGCAGATCAGGAAATCGGCGGTGGCGGTGCCGAAACGGTACCGCTCCACCTGCGACCAGTCCTTGGCCCAGATATCGACCGATCCGTTGGGGTCGCTGGTGGTTTTGGTCTGATTGGCGCGGCAGAACGAGCAGCCGCAGGCGCGGGTCTTCGTTTCCGCCGGGCTTTGGCTCAGGCGCAGGGTCAGACGCAGATTGCCGCAATGGCAGCCGCCGGAATGGGTGGTCATGCGAATGCTCCGATCGGACAGGCCTTGCCGTCCGGGTAAGGGCTCTGGGTGACGCGGGCCCGGGCCGCCGGCATGCGAATCGCCGCGACCGAGGCCGCCCCATTCTGCCGCTGGCAATCCCGGCATTGGCACCGCAGGGAGAAACTGGGCTCAGCGCCGGTTCGGGTTGAAGGCATGGACGGTGGGCTCCCGCTTGGTTGATCCAATCATGGCGGGATTTGACGACCGCCGGCAAGCCATCCTGACGGGCCCAGGGCGGGGCGTTTCCGTTTCACCGCCACCCGTGGCACACTGCGGCCGAACGGGCGCCGATGCGTCAACGGCCAAGAATGGGGATTCAGGACCATGACAACTGTGCAAACCAAATCTGTCCGGCGGCGGGAAGATGTGCGGTTGCTCACCGGCGCGGGCAATTACGCCGCTGACGGCAAGGCGGCCGATATGCTGGTCGCGGTGCTGCTGCGCTCCCCCCATGCCCACGCGAAAATCGACCGCCTGGACGTCACCGCCGCGCGCACCATGCCTGGCGTGGTCGCTGTCTATACGGTGGACGATCTGACCGATGTGGCGCCAATTCCCGGCGGGCTCGGGTTCACGCGGCCCGATGGCAGCCCCTCGGCCAAAACCCATCGCAAGCTGCTGGCCGATGGCCGCGTGCGCTTCGTCGGCGAAGCGGTGGCCATGGTGGTCGCCACCAGCAAGGCTGCCGGCCTGGAAGCCGCCGAGGCGATCGAGGTGGATTACGCCGAGCGTCCGGTCGTCACCGGCGTGGCCGCGGCCATGGCGCCTGGCGCGCCGCCGGTCTGGGATGAATACGCCGATAATATCGGATTCCTCTGGAAACGCGGCGACGCGGATGCGGTGGAGGCCAATCTCCAGGCCGCCGCGCATGTGACGAAGCTGACCTTCACCGTCTCCCGCGTCACCGCCAACACGATGGAGCCGCGCGGCGCCTGGGCGGAGATCGGGCCGGATGGCCGCATGGTCGTGCATGCCGCGCATCAGTCCCCGTTCAACCTGCGCAACGGCATGGCGAAGGACAATTTCAACATCAAGCCGACGGACATCCGGGTCGTGCCGGGCGATGTCGGCGGCTCCTTCGGCATGAAGTCGGGCGTGCATGTGGAAGAGGTGCTGGTCGCCTGGGCGGCGCGCCGCCTCAACCGCCCGGTGCGCTGGGTGTCGGAACGGACCGAAGGCCTGCTGACCGACGAACAAGCGCGGGAGATGGATATCACCGCCGAACTGGCGCTGGACGCCGAGGGCAAATTCACCGCTTTGAAACTGCGCTGGGATTGCAATCTGGGCGCCTATACCTCGGGCCGATCGGGCTGGGGCGTGGGCAATATCGGGGGCATCGCGGGGGTCTATGATATCCCCGCCATCGCCGCCCAGGTCTGCGGCATCATGACCCATACCGTGCCGACAGCGGCCTATCGCGGCGCCGGGCGGCCCGAAGCGACCTATGCGATCGAACGCCTGATCGACGTCGCGGCGCGGGAACTCGGGATCTCCCCCTATGAGCTCCGCCGCCGCAACCTCATCCCGCCCACCGCGATGCCCTACAAGACCGCCCTGACCTTCACCTACGATTGCGGGGAGTTCGAGGGCAACATGATCAAGGCCGCCGAACTGGCCGAACTCGACAGCTTCGCCGCCCGCCGGGCGGAGGCGGAAGCCCGCGGCAAGCTGCGCGGCATCGGCCTGTGCAACTGCATCGAGGTCGCCGGCGGCCCCTTCCTGCGCCCGGCCAAGGACCTCTCGACGCTGCGGCTGGAGGAAGACGGCACGCTGACCCTGCGCTCCGGCTCGATGTCGGTCGGCCAGGGGCTGGAAACCACCATGACCCAGATCGTGGCGGACCGCTTCGGCATCCCCATCGAGAATGTGAAATGGGAGGGCGGCGATACCGACCTGCTGGCCTTCGGCAAGGGCAATGGCGGTTCCGGCGCGCTGTGCATCGGCGGTTCGGCCGTCATGCTGGCGGTGGATAAGGTGCTGGAAACAGCGAAGAAACTGGCGGCCGAGGTGCTGGAAGCGGCGGTGGTCGATATCGAATTCGCCGAGGGCACATTCAGCATCGCCGGTACCGATCGGTCCGTCACGCTGGCCGATATCGGCCGCGCCGCGAAAGACCCGCGCCATGTCGCCCCTGGGGAAGAAGGCGGCCTGGTCGAATCCGGCGAATTCACCCCGACCGCGGTCACCTTCCCCAACGGCACCCATATCTGCGAGGTCGAGATCGACCCGGAGACCGGCGTGACCGAGATCGTGCGCTACAGCGCGGTCGAGGAACTGGGCCGTGTCCTCAACCCCATGATCGTCGCCGGCCAGATCCATGGCGGCGTCGTGCAGGGCGTCGGTCAGGCGCTGGGCGAGGTGATCATCCACGATACCCAGTCCGGCCAGATGCTGACCGCGTCCTTCATGGACTACCAGATGCCGCGCGCCGATGAATACCCGGATTTCCGCCTGGCCACGCGGGAGGTCCCGACGGCGGTCAACCCGCTCGGCGCCAAAGGCGTGGGGGAGGCCGGCACCGTCGGCGCCCTCGGCGCGGCGATGAACGCGATCAACGACGCCTTGGCCGGGGTTGGCATCCGCCATTTCGACATGCCGGCCACCCCAGGCCGGGTATGGGAAGCGTTGCGCGCCGCGCCCGGTGCACCAAAAGGGTAAACCGGGCCGGCAGGGCGGCCGGTGAGTCCGGCCGCCCCAGAAAAAACGGCGGCTTTATTAGCGATTTCTTTACCTTTCACCCGTAACACTCCCGGGCATGATCAAACATGCCCAGGCCGCTGCGATGCGCCGCGCCACATCCGTTGCTCGCTGTCGTCTCGGCCTCACCGAGGTCCGGCGGAATGTGAGTAATATATCCTCACTTTGTCGTTGTCTCATCCTCAGCGTTCAGGTATCAAAACACACGGCAATGCTGCCGATGCATCCTGACGGAGGGCGCGATCATGAACATACATCTCAAGATCGACAGGCTTGCAACGGAGCATCTCCATGATGAGGGACGTCCCAGGTCAGAAGCGGTCAGAACACTTTGGTCGCACGCATAAGCCGTTCCAACCGCTGCTCGGCAGCGATTTTGGTGGTGTTGATGAAGTCGAAGCCAAGACACGCGGCTTTCTGGCCCGCGGCATCGCAGTGTCGGCCATCGCGGCGATTGCGACCACGGGTGCCTACGCTCTGCCCACCGGCAATGTGACACCTCTCATGACCACATGGGCGGTCGTAGGACCAATCGTCGGTGCCATGGTGACCTATTATTTCGGCCCACAAAGGTATGATGCAGGATGAACACGATCACATTGGCCTCAGGCGCCGCCAGCACTGAAACGCGCGATCGGCCGCAGGCTTCAGCCCAGACGCAAAAGAAGAACCGGGTTCAGCTCGACTTCGCGCCCCGCGCGATGGAGCGGCTCAACACCCTCAAAGCCAAAACCGAAGCGGCGTCCTATGCCGAGGTCGTGAAGAACGCGCTGCGTCTTTATGAAGCGCTGATCGAAGAAACCGAGGACGGCAAACAGTTCTTCGTGCGCGACAAAGCCGGCACACTCGCCCCATTGCGGCTGTTCCTGTAGTCTCGGCATCGCGGCACGCGGCGCGCTGATTCTCCACGCCTTCGGGCAAAAATCCTCGTCCCCGTTTCCAATTCCTTAACCTTTGCCTGTCACACTCGCGGGCATGACCAAACTCTCCGCTGCCGCGGCTATTGCCCGGGTGAATACCTTCGCGTTCTCCGGCATCGACGCCATTCCGGTCGAAGTGCAGGTGCAGATCTCCCCTGGGACGCCCGCCCTCATCCTCGTCGGTCTGCCCGACAAAGCGGTGGGGGAGGCGAAAGAGCGGGTGCGGGCCGCCTTCGCCGCCATCGGCCTGTCGCTGCCCCCGCGTCGGGTGCTGATCAATCTCAAACCGGCCGATATCGTCAAAGAGGGCAGTCATTTCGACCTGCCGCTGGCGCTGGCGATTCTGGCGGGGATGGATGTCCTGCCGCGCGATGAGGTCGCGGGCTATGCCGCGCTGGGGGAACTGTCCCTGGACGGTACGCTCAGCCCGGTGGCCGGCGTGCTACCCGCCGCCATCGGCGCCTCCGCCCGCGATCTCGGCCTGATCTGCCCCGCCAGCCAAGGCGGGGAGGCCGCCTGGGCCGGACGGATCGAGGTCCTGGCCCCGCGCGACCTGCTCTCGCTGATCAACCATTTTCGCGGCACCCAGGTTCTGACGCCCCCGGAAACCGCCGGCCTGGCCGATGCGGACCGGGGGCCGGATATGCGCGATGTCAAAGGCATGGAAAGCGCCAAACGGGCGGTCGAGATCGCCGCCGCCGGCGGTCATAACCTGCTGCTCATCGGCCCGCCCGGTGCGGGCAAGTCCATGCTCGCGGCCCGCATGCCCGGCCTGCTGCCGGACCTCGATCCCGCCGCGGCGCTGGAGGTCAGCATGATCCATTCCGTCGCCGGCCTCCTCGACGGCGGTCGGCTCGTGATGCGGCCGCCGTTTCGCGAACCGCACCACTCCGCCTCCCAGGCCGCCCTGACCGGGGGCGGGCAGCGCGCCAGGCCGGGCGAGGTGTCCCTGGCGCATCGCGGTGTGCTGTTCCTTGACGAATTGCCGGAATTTCCCCGCCAGGCGCTGGAATCCCTCCGCCAGCCGATGGAATCCGGGCGCACCACCGTCTCCCGCGCCGCGGCGCATGTGACCTATCCCGCGCGGTTTCAACTGATCGCGGCGATGAACCCGTGCCGCTGCGGCTATCTCGGCGACGCATCCCGCGAATGCGGCCGCGCGCCCCGCTGTGGGGAGGATTATCAGAACCGCATCAGCGGCCCGGTGCTGGACCGTATCGATCTGACCGTCGCCGTCCAACCCGCCACCGCGGCCGATATGTCCTATGCACCGGCGGGTGAGGCCTCGGCAGCGGTGGCGGAACGGGTGGCCCGCGCCCGGGCCGCGCAGACCGCCCGCTATGGCAGCGAGGGCCCCCTCTGCAACGCGGAGGCGGACAGCGGCGCCGTCAGCCTGACCCCGGATGCCCGCAAGCTGCTGGAACAGGCCATGGAAAAGCTCCACCTTTCGCCACGCGGCTATACAAGGATCATGCGCGTCGCCCGCACGATCGCGGACATGAGCGGCGCGGCGGAGGTGGCGCGGGTGCATGTGGCGGAGGCGCTGGCTTTTCGTCACCGCTCGTCCGGCCGCACCTGACCCCGGTCAAGGCATCATGCCTCATATCTCCTGGCGGAAGGCATCCGTGATCCGCCGGACCCGGCCGGCCGCGTCCACCATCAGCAGATCGAACCGCACCCCCCGCGCGCCCCAGTCCGGATGCGCCGCCAGGATGATGTCGCACGCGCCCAGAAGCCGCGCCTGCTGCCGCGGCGTGAGGGCGGTGGCGGCCTCGGTCAATGTCGGGCGGGCCTTGACCTCGATGATCGCCAGCAGCCCGTCCTTTTCGGCGACCACATCCACTTCCCCGGCCTGGGTGCGCAGGCGGCGGGCCAGGACGGTCCAGCCGTCCCGCGCCAAAGCCGCGCAGGCCCTGGTCTCCGCCCCCAGGCCCTTGGCCTGCGACACCCGGCCGCGCGCCCGCCGATCGGCTGAGGATGGATGTGTCGTCATGGGGGGATGATGGGGGTAAAGGGTTAAGCAACCGTAAACGCCGGGCCACGTTCGCGCATACAAGCCATCCCGCACCGCACAAATCCGGCTGTTTCTCGCGCGCGCCCCCCATGCTACAGGGACCGAGTCACATCATTGCCGCCAGGACCCCATGAACGAGCAGCTTCCCGCCGCCAGCCTCCAGCGTTTCTTCTCGGCCCCCCTGGCTGAGACCGATCCGGAACTCGCCGCCGCCATCGGCAACGAACTGCGCCGCCAGCAGGACGGGATCGAGTTGATCGCGTCGGAAAACGTGGTTTCCGCCGCCGTCCTCGAAGCCCAGGGCTCCGTCCTGACCAACAAATATGCCGAGGGTTATCCCGGCCGCCGCTATTACGGCGGTTGCGTCTATGTCGATGTCGCGGAAACGCTGGCCATCGAACGGGCGAAAACCCTGTTCGACTGCGCCTTCGCCAATGTCCAGCCGCATTCCGGCGCCACGGCCAATCAGGCGGTGTTCCTGGCGCTCTGCCAGCCCGGCGACACCGTCCTCGGCATGAGCCTGGCGGCCGGCGGCCATCTGACGCATGGCGCCGCCCCCAATCTGTCGGGCAAGTGGTTCAACGCCGTGCAATACGGCGTGCGCAAGGAAGACGGCATCCTGGATTACGAGGAGCTGGAGCAGAAAGCCCGCGCCCATAAGCCGAAGCTGATCATCGCCGGCGGCTCCGCCTATCCGCGCTTCATCGATTTCCCGCGGATTCGCAAAGTCGCGGATGAGGTCGGGGCGTATTTCATGGTGGACATGGCGCATTTCGCCGGCCTGGTAGCGACCGGGCTGTTCCCCTCGCCCTTGCCGCATGCGCATGTGGTAACCACCACGACGCACAAGACCCTGCGCGGTCCGCGCGGCGGCATGATCCTGTCCAACGACGTCGAGCTCGGCAAGAAGATCAACTCCGCCGTGTTCCCCGGCCTGCAAGGCGGGCCGCTGATGCATGTCATCGCCGGCAAGGCCGCGGCCTTCCTCGAAGCCATGCGTCCGGATTTCCGGGTCTACCAGAAGGCGGTGCAGGACAATGCCCGGGTGCTGGCGGAAACGCTCAAGGGCCAGGGGCTGGATATCGTCAGCGGCGGCACCGATTGCCATCTGATGCTGGTCGATCTGCGTCCGAAGAACGTCACCGGCAAGGCCGCCGAGGCCTCCCTCGAACGCGCGCATATGACCGCCAACAAGAACGCCATTCCCTATGATCCGGAAAAGCCGACGATCACCTCTGGCATCCGCCTCGGCTCCCCGGCCGCGACCTCGCGCGGGTTCGGGACCGAAGAATTCCGCCAGATCGGGATGATGATCAATGAGGTTCTGGAAGCCCTGGGCAAATCCAACGACGGCACCAATACCGCCGTGGAGCTTGCCGTCGGCGCCCGGGTGAAGGACCTTTGCGCCCGCTTCCCCCTCTACCCCAACCGGTAAGTCCCCATGCGCTGCCCGTTTTGCGGATCCGACGACACCCAGGTGAAGGACAGCCGTCCGACCGAGGATAATGGCGCGATCCGCAGGCGGCGCTTCTGCGGCAATTGCGGCCAACGCTTCACCACGGTCGAACGCGTGCAGCTCCGCGAACTCACCGTCGTGAAAACCGACGGCCGCCGCGTGCCGTTCGATCGCGACAAGCTCGCCCGCTCCATCCGTATCTCGTTGCGCAAGCGCCCGATTCAGGAGGAGCGGATCGAGCGGATCGTCAACTCGATCGTGCGCCAGCTCGAAGCCTCCGGCGACAGCGACGTCCCCAGCAAGCAGATCGGTGAGCTGGTGATGGACACGCTCAAGGAACTGGACAAGGTCGCTTATGTCCGCTTCGCCAGCGTGTATCGCAATTTCCGGGAAGCCAAGGATTTTGAGGATTTCGTGGGCGGTCTCGCGGATGGCGCCTTCTGACCACGATCAGATGGCGCCATCCGCGTCCCCGTCAGGGCCTGGGGCCGCGGGTCAATTGACCTTGAAGCCGTAGCGCACGAACACCGCCCGCGCCTGGGGGCCTTCCAGAAAGGCCAGGAAGGCGCGCGCGTCGGCGGTGTCGCCGGATTTGGTGACCGCGAACGGGTAAGCCACCGGATCATGGCTATCGGCCGGGAAGGTGCCCGCGATGGTCACGCCGTTCGCCAGCTTCGCATCGCTGACATAGACGATCCCGGCCGCCGCGCTGCCCTGTTCCACCAGGCGGGTGCCGGCATTCGCGCTGTCGCCTTTCAGCAGCCGGTTCTGGGCGGACTCCCAGCTGCCCAGCGTCCGCAGGGCCTGTTCCGCATAGCCGCCCACGCCGACCGTCGCGGGATCGCCCACGGCCAGGCGGCCGTCGGCGCCGAGGAAGCCGGCGAGATCGAAGCCCCGTGTCAGCGCGGCCTGGCGGGGTTTGCCGGCCGGGACGACCAGCACGAGATCATTGCCCAGCAAATCCTTGCGGCTGTCGGGCACGATGCGCTGCTTGTCGGCGACGTAATCCATCCATTTTTTGTCCGAGGATGCGAAAATATTGGCGGCCGCCCCCTGTTCGATTTGTTGCGCCAGCGTCGCGGCCGCGCCAAATGTCAGGCTCGGGCCCGTGTGGCCTTCCTTGGTCCAGAGGTCAGCGACATCCGTCAGGGCGCTTTTCAGGCTGGACGCGGCGAAAACCGTTATTGATTCAGCACGTGCTGCCATGGGTAGCAGCAGGGCGCAGACAAGTAACATGGCGCGCATGGTGATTTACTCCTGGGGGGATAGTGGAAACGGATCGATATTTGACAAAAGCCGGGCTACCGGGGGATTCGAGTCCCCATTACTGGGTAGTCCCAGAAATCGCTTAGGTGGTCAAGGCCGGGATTTGATTACGGCGGCTGCGGGATTGTCATGGACCGAAACAATATGCGCGGATCCGCGGATGGGGCTCGCGGTTTGATCATGATCGACCTCCGTGACGTGAGGGTTCCTACGCCAGACGCGTGGTGGACTTTTATATTCCCTTGGGGATGGGAAATAATTGTAATTTTTTGCAGTAAATCGCGACATTTTGTGCCGATGGCGGCCGCCCGGCGCTTTTGGACATCCGACCGGCGTCATCGGCCAGGCGGCCATCGCCCCCCTCCATGACCCCAATAATGCCCAATAAAACCGGGGGGTTTGATCGAAGGGCCCGCTCAGCTACCCTGCGCCGATCATGCCAAACTGGACCCTCGACGACCTCAATCATATGCGCGCCGCCCTGGCCCTGGCCCGGCGGGGGCTGGGCTCGACCTGGCCCAATCCGTCCGTGGGCTGCGTGATCGTCCGGGACGGGCGGGTTGTCGGACGCGGCGTCACCAGCCCCGGCGGGCGCCCGCATGCCGAACCCAATGCCCTGGCCGCCGCCGGTGACCGGGCGCGCGGCGGCACCGCCTATGTCACGCTCGAACCCTGCTGCCACTGGGGCCAAAGCCCGCCCTGCACCGACGCCCTGATCCAGGCCGGCATCGCCCGCGTGGTCGTGGCCGCCCGCGATCCCGACAAGCGCGTCGACAGCCAGGGCCTCGCCCGCCTGCGTGCGGCCGGCGTCACGGTCGAGGAAGGCCTGCTGGCCGAAGAAGCCCACGACATCATGGCCGGCTTCTTCCTGCGTACCACCGCCGGCAGACCGCTGGTGACCCTGAAACTGGCGACCACGCTGGATGGCAAGATCGCCACCCATGCCGGGGAGAGCCAATGGATCACCGGCCCCGAAGCCCGCCGCATGGCACACGCCATCCGCGCCCGCCACGACGCCGTCATGGTCGGCGTCGGCACCGTCATGGCCGATGACCCGGACCTGACCTGCCGCATTCCCGGCTACGACCGGCGCCCGGTGGTCCGCATTGTCGCCGACAGCCACCTGCGCACGCCGCTGACCAAGCGGCTGATCGCAACGGCGCGGGAAACCCCGACCTGGATGCTGATCCGCTCCGGCTGCGACAGTGCGCGGCGCCGGGCGTTCGAATCGCTGGGGGTGCGGGTGATCGAACTGGCGGCCTCCCCGGCCGGTGTCGATCTGGTCGCGGGCTTGCAGGCGCTCGGCGAAGCCGGCATCACCCGGCTGATGGTGGAGGGCGGCGGCCAAATCGCTGCTGCCCTGCTTCGCGCGGGGCTGGTCGATCGCCTCGCTTGGTTCCATGCTCCCACCACCATGGGGAGTGATGGCTGGCCGGGGGTGCAAGCCTTCGGCCTTGAAAAACTGACTGACATGCCCCGATTTATACGGCACCGGGTTATACCGCTCGGCGACGATTTGCTGACCGAGTTCAAGAGGCGAGACTAAATGTTCACCGGCATCATCACCGCGCTCGGCACCGTCCGGGCGATCGAGCCTTTGGGGGCAGGCAAGGACATGCGCCTGGTCATCGCCGCGCCGTGGGAGGATACCGCCACCATCGCGCTCGGCGCCTCGATCGCCTGCTCCGGCTGCTGCCTGACGGCGGTGGAACTGGCGGAGGATCAGTTCGCGGTCGATGCCTCGGCGGAAACGCTGGCCTGCACCACGCTCGGCACCTGGACCGTCGGCTCCCAGGTCAATCTGGAGCGGTCGCTGCGTGTCGGCGATGAACTCGGTGGCCATATCGTATCCGGCCATGTCGATGGTGTCGGGCGGGCCATCTCCAAAACCCCGGAAAACGGCTCCATCCGCTGGCGCTTTCAGGTTCCGGCGGACCTCGCGCGCTTCATCGCCGCCAAGGGCAGCGTCGCCATCGACGGCACCTCGTTGACGGTCAATGACGTCCAGGGCGATACGTTCGGGGTGAACATCATCCCCCACACCGCCAGCGTCACCCGGTTCGGTACTTTGCAGCCCGGCGATGCGGTCAATATCGAAATCGACATGCTGGCCCGATACGTGGCCCGGCTCGCGGAGACCAAGTGATATGGAGAATCTCGCACTGCACGAACAGGTGCTGCGCGCCGAGCTGTCGACCTACCTCGCCAGTGCCGAGGAACTGATCGAAGAAGCGCGCAACGGCCGCATGTTCATCCTCGTCGATGACGAAGACCGCGAAAATGAGGGCGATCTGGTCATCCCGGCGCAATTCGCCACACCGGATGCGATCAACTTCATGGCCCGCTTCGCCCGCGGCCTGATCTGCCTCGCCATGACCCGCCAGCGCGCCGACAAGCTCGGCCTGGCGCTCATGAGCCAGCAGAACGGCACTCGCCACCAGACCGCCTTCACCGTGTCGATCGAAGCCCGGGAGGGCGTCACCACCGGTATTTCGGCAGCCGATCGCGCGCATACCATCGCGGTTGCGACCAATGCCGACAGCACCCGCGACGACATCACCACCCCCGGCCATGTCTTCCCGCTGCTGGCGCGCGAGGGCGGCACCCTGGTCCGCGCCGGGCATACCGAGGCATCGGTCGATATCGCCCGCAAGGCCGGCCTCGCCCCGGCCGCCGTGATCTGTGAGATCATGAACGACGACGGGACCATGGCGCGCCTGCCGGACCTCGTCACCTTCGGCCAGAAGCACAACCTCAAGATCGGCACCATCGCCGATCTGATCGCGCATCGCCGCCTGACCGAGCGCCTGGTGCGCAAGGTGGAGGAGGGCGCTTATAACCATCCCGCCGGCGGCGAATGGAAAGCCATCGTCTATGCCAACACCGTCGAGTATCAGGAGCATCTGGTGCTGGTGAAGGGCGACATCAGCGGGCCGGAACCGGTGATGGTGCGCATGCATGCGGTCGATCTGCTGGATGACATGACCGGCGCGCCGCATTGGATCGCCATCCATAACGCCATGCACGCCATCGGCGCCGCCGGGCGCGGCGTGGTGGTGATGATCCGCGAGCATCAGAAGACCGCGCTGGCCGATCGGGTGCGGCTGCTGGGCGCGACGCCGCGGCCGCAGCGGGCGCTGCGCGATTATGGCATCGGGGCGCAGATCCTCCTCGACCTCGGGATCAAGGACATGATCCTGCTCACCAACCGCCGCCGCACGGTCGTCGGACTGGAAGGCTACGGCCTGAACATCATCGAACAACGCCCGGTTCCCAACATCGTCAACGAGAAGCCGAAAGCATGAGCACCCAGGACGCCGCCCTTCCCGCCGCACCCACCGTCGCGGGCCCTGCGCCGCGCGTGCTGATCGTGCGCGCGCCCTATTACAAACAGGTCGTGGACGGCCTGACCGAGGGCGCGATCCGCATCCTGACGGAAGCCGGGGCCACGCATGAGGTGCTGGACATCGCCGGCGCCTATGAACTGCCGCAGGCGATCCGCCTGGTGCTGCGCGGCAACCAGCGCTTCGACGGGTTCGTGGCGCTGGGCTGCATCGTGCGCGGCGAAACCGACCACTACGACTTCATCTGCAAGGCCACCATGGACGGCATGATGAACCTCTCGCTGCAATTCGGCCTGTGCACCGGCACCGGCCTGCTGACCTGCGACACCCTGGCGCAGGCGGAGGCCCGGTCCGGCCAGGATGGCCACAACAAGGGCGCCGAAGCCGCCGCCGCCGCCCTGGTGCAGATCAACGCCGCCCGCCGCTTCGGCGCCGCCTGATGACGGGTACCCCCAAGGCGCGTCCTCGCACGGCTTCGCGGGTTGCCGCGGTCCAGGCGTTGTTTCAAAGCGAGCAGGCCGGCGACGGCGCGGAAACGGTCATCGACCAGTTCGTCCGCCATCGCCTGGGCGGCATGGAAGGGTTCGAAGACGGGCGCATCCCCGATGCCGAGGTGCCGCTGTTCGCCGCCATCGTGCGCGGCGCGGTGCGCCAGCAGGACACGATCGACGCCATGCTGAGCGAGTCGCTGCCGGCGGATTGGCCGCTGGCGCGCATCGACCCGGTGCTGCGGGCGCTGCTGCGCGCGGCGGGCGGGGAGCTGGCGAACACTGGCGGTGCGCCGGCGAAGGTGATCATCAACGAGTATCTGGATGTCGTGCGCGGGTTCCTGACCGGGCCGGAGCCGGGCATCGCCAACGCGGTGCTGGACCGCATGGCCCGGCTGCTGCGGGCGGAGGAGTTCTGAGGGGCGGCGTTCAAGGCCAATGAGCCGCTGACGGCGGGAGGAGGCGGTGACGAACGCGGCTTACAAGCACTATCTCACCGAAGTCTATCGCTCGCCACGGCCCGGGCAGCCGTTGGAAAGGCGTTCTGCGAACGACTACGCGTCCCGCCTGCGACGTCTGCAGGAGGAACTGCGCCTTCCCATTGAAGCGGCGCAACCCGGGGTCCTTCGGGCTCTGTCCGTTGGGCTGGCGGATGATCCAAGAGTGGCCGCGGCGGGGTTGCCCCGCAAATTTGTCGAGGATGTGCGTGCGGCGCTGATCACCTATGCTGAATTCCTCGAACAAACGACACCCGGAACCAGCGATCCGGCCGACGATATGCCGGAGACAGAGGCGGCCGCCCTGGCAAACGCCCGTCTGGGGCAAGGGCGCTTTCGCCGCGATCTGCTCCGGATGTGGGAGGGACGGTGTGCCGTCACCGCGCTCCGACACCCCGAACTCCTTCGCGCCTCCCACATCAAGCCATGGGCCGAGAGCGGCAACCGGGAGCGGTTGGACCCTTTCAATGGTCTTTTACTCGCGGTGCATGTCGATGCATTGTTCGACCATGCCCTGATCAGCTTTGACCGCTACGGCGAGATGCTGATCTCCCCCCGATTGTCCGGGGATGACCGGGCCGTGTTCGGACTGACGTCACAGCCGCGCCCGGTTCTGCTGAGTGCGCGCCATCTCGCCTATATGGACCATCACCGCGCCCGCTTCCTCTCCGCCCAACAGAATTTCCCACGATCCCACTAGAGCATGTCCGACTTATATCCGTTCATATCCTGAGTGTCGGATGTAGTTGGCGCATTCCTCTGGCGTGAAATGGTCGATGAGCTTTCCGATACGATGCCAAACCTCGGC
>CAIXEA010000088.1 GCA_903918315.1 uncultured Acetobacteraceae bacterium
CTTGTCCGGGCCAACGCCGCCCGCATAGTGCCGCGATAGGTAGCCCGGACAAGCCGGGCCATGACGGTGTGAAGCAGCGCCGGCAAAAATCGTTCCAGAGATGTGTGAATCCAGTAGCGACAAGCCCGCCCATGACGATGATGGACCATGTCAAACCGCCCAGCGGGCCCTGCTCATCCAACGCTCCAAACCACAAGACCGCGAGACCAGGATACGAGACAAAATCCTAAAATATAAAACAATGAGACGCCCGATAGATTAGCCCGCCAGCCGCATCCCCAGCGCCGCCGCCTGCCGAACCTCATAGTCCCGCCGCGCCGCATCGTAGACATGGCCCTTGATCCCGCCGCGCACCGTCGCGCCCTCCACCGCACGGTACGCCGGCCGCCAGCTTTCCGGCAGCGCCGGCCAATCCGGCGGCGCCAGCCATAGCCGGAACAGGCAGCGCTTCAGGGCGGGATCGTCGTGATCCACGAACTCGGTGCGCGAATGCAGGGTCACGTGGTTGTTCAGCACCTGCATGTCCCCAGGCTCCAGTTGCATGGTGTGCATCACGTTCGGCCGGCGCAGCACGTCGTCCAGCAGGTCGAGCGCGTCGTATTGTTGGGGCGTCAGCTTCGGCACCCCCTCCATCGCCTGCGCCGAGCGCAGGCGGTTGCGGTTCCATTTGCTGCACAGCACGCCAGACGCCACGTCGAAGATGGGGTTCGGATAGAATGGGGTCTCGTCCGGGGCTTCCTCCGCCTGGCGGCTGAAGTGGAATGGCTGGTGCAGCAGGTCGGCCAGGTCGGGGCGTTCCGCCGCGACCAGGTTATGCGCGGTGACGGAGCTGGACACCATGCTCATGCCCCCCTCCTTCGCCACGTTATAGCAAGTCAGCAACACGATATCGGCGCTGTCGGTATGGAAATCGAGGTCCGCGTTCGACGAATAGCCCCGTCCCTTGCCGGTCCGGTACTGTACCCCCACGTCCCGCACCGCCGACTGGTACTGGCTCGCTTTGCCCTGCGGGCGCGCGACGCCGGTATGCAGCCCGATGGCCCAGGTCAGCAGTTCGAATTCTTCCGCCGTCAGCCCGTCCCGCGGCAGGCCGCGCAACAGCGCGAACCCCGTCCCATCCTTGATCTGGCGGATCGAGGCCGCGATCGGCGCCGCCGCCGAACCCAGGTCGAAGTCCCCCCGGCTGTAATCCAGCAGCGTCTTATCAGGGTCGTGGGCCCGGCGCACCGCATCCGTCAGATCCCGCCGCGCCCGGTCATCCAGGCGGTAAATCCAATCCTGATCCGCATGGAGGCTTTCGACCGTCCAGGCGGCTCGTGTATCCGCATTGATGGGCTGCATCGCGTTCTCCCTGGCTGCGCGTGGGCAGGTCCCCCTGGTATAGAGCGCCATGGCTCAGACGGAAGACCCGATTCGTGGGATCGCCCTGTCCGTCGGCGCGACCGTTGTGTTCGCCACGGCCGATTCGATCGCCAAATACCTCAGCGTATCGCTGCCGATCATTGAGATCGCGTGGATAAGATATGTGATTTTCTTCGGGATGGCGGCGCTGTTGGCGCGGCGGACGCCCTGGGGGGTACTGCGCCCGCGCAACCCGAAGCTGCAACTGCTGCGGGGGCTGACGGTAACGGGCTCCTCGGTGCTGTTCGTCTTCGGCGTGCGCCAGATGCCGATGGCGGAGGCCGCGGCGATCAGCTTCCTCTCACCCTTGCTGATCACCATCCTGTCGATCCCGCTGTTGGGGGAGGTCGTCGGCATCCGCCGCTGGGCCGCCGTCATCGCCGGCATGATCGGCGTTCTGGTGGTCATCCGCCCCGGCACCAACGGGTTCCAGCCGGCGGCGTTCTGGGGCATCGCCTCGGCCTTCTGCTGGTCGACGGCGCTGATCGTGACGCGCAAGGTGGCCAGTTCCGACGATCCGCGCACGACGATCCTGTTCTCGGCCGGCATCGGGGCCCTGGCGCTGACCACGATGCTGCCCTTCGTCGCCGTCTGGCCGGCGGCCTGGCAATGGGCGCTGGCGGGGTTGCTGGGGGTGCTGTCGTCGATCGGGCAATGGATGATGGTGCTGGCGTTGCGCCATGCCGGGGCGTCGCTGCTGGCGCCGTTCAGCTACACCCAGCTGATCTGGGCGACAGCGGCGGGGTATCTGGTGTTCAACAACCTGCCCGACCATTGGACCCTGGCGGGTGCGGCGATCATCATCGCCAGCGGGCTCTATACCGCGCACCGCGAGCGGGTCCGCGCGCAAGAGCGATCAAGGGGGCGATGACGGCCCGGCCCCGGATTGGCTGGCTTTCGTGGCCCCCTGCGCCACCCGCTCTGCCAGCAAGGCCCGGGTCGCAGCGACGGCGGACCCGTCGGCGATCAGCTGGGCGCAGCCCTCGATCTCATGGCGCTTGACCGTGAAGGAGGGGAACAAGGCGATGAAATCCCCGCCATCCATGAAATGGGTGCGGTCGCCGTTGTCGAGATAGCTTTCGGTCGCGAGGCCTTCCGCCAGGATCACCTCATGCCGGGGCAGTTCCACATGCCAGTATGCCACCGCTGGAAGCCTGATCTGGCGGATGCTGGTGCCATTGACCAACAAGCCAACGGGAATCAGCGTGTCCTTCACATAGACCCCGTGATTGGGCGACAGCCATAAGTCCCGCCCTGGCTGGCATGGCCCGAACGCATGCGCCGCCACCTTGATCGGCCACACATCTTCCTTGCGGGGATGGCGGGTGCAGTCCACCACGCGGCGGCCGATCCAGATCACGGTTTCCCAGCGACCGGTCATGACGGAGCGCACACGGTCCCCGACCCGCAGCGACTGGACCGCGATTTCCCCGCTTTCCGTCGCAAGCCGGGTACCCGCGACGAAACAGGCGATCGGCCTCGGCCGCGGCGCTGCCGTTCCATTGGCTTGCTGCGCCGCTGCCATTCCTTTGGCTTGCGGCGTTGCTGCCATCATAGTGCCATGCGGCGTCGCTGCCATCGAATTGCCTTCAATATGCGTCATCGGGAACAGCCGGATACACAAGCTTATAACGAAAGGCCCCCATCCCGCAACGCGGCTGGCAGGCGCGCCCCGGCCGGAGTATGAGACCTCGCAGCGTGAGGACAGGAGCCGACAGGATGGCGGATACGGTGACAGCGGAAACGGGCACGGCCGACATGGGGCGCGACTTCATCCGCGACATCATCCAGGCGGATCTGGATGCCGGACGCGCGGCCTCGGTGGTGACGCGCTTCCCGCCGGAACCGAACGGCTTTCTGCATCTGGGCCATGCCAAGTCCATCTGCCTGAACTTTGGCGTCGCGCGTGAATTCGGCGGCAAATGCCATCTGCGCTTCGACGATACCAACCCGGTCAAGGAAGAGCAGCTCTTCATCGACTCGATCCAGCGCGATGTCCGCTGGCTCGGTTTCGACTGGGGGGAGAATCTGTATTACGCCTCCGACTACTTCGAGCAGCTCTATGCCTGGGCCGAGCATCTGATCGAGACCGGGCACGCCTATGTCGATGACACCCCGCCGGAGGCCATGCGCGCCCAGCGCGGCACGCTGACCGAACCCGGCCAGAACAGCCCCTTCCGCTATCGCACCCCGGCCGAGAATCTGGACCTGTTTCGCCGCATGCGCGCGGGTGAATTCCCCAACGGGGCCTGCGTGCTGCGCGCGAAGATCGACATGACGTCGGGCAACATGAACCTGCGCGACCCCGTGCTGTACCGCATCCTGCACGCGCATCACCCCCGCACCGGCGATACCTGGTGCATCTACCCGACCTACGATTTCGCGCATGGCCAGTCCGATGCGATCGAGGGCATCACCCACTCGGTCTGCACCCTGGAGTTTGAGGATCACAAGCCGCTCTATGACTGGCTCATCGGCCATCTGCCGGTGCCGGCGCAGCCGAAGCAGTATGAATTCGCCCGCCTGAACGTCAGCTACACCGTGCTGTCCAAACGCATCCTGACGACACTGGTGCGCGATGGGCATGTATCCGGCTGGGATGACCCGCGCATGCCGACCTTGGCCGGGTTCCGCCGCCGCGGCGTGCCGCCGGCGGCGTTGCGGGAATTCGTCTCCCGCGTCGGCGTCGCCCGGGCCAACAGCGTGGTCGATGTGGCGATGCTGGACTCCGCCATCCGCGACACGCTGAACCCCGTCGCGCCGCGCCGCATGGCCGTGCTGCGGCCGCTCAAGCTGATCATCGAGAACTACCCCGAAGGCCAGACCGAAACGCTGGAGGCGATCAACCACCCCGACCATCCCGCCCTCGGCGTCCGCCCCATCACCTTCGGGCGGGAAATCTATGTCGAGCAGGACGACTTCATGGAGAACCCGCCCAAGAAGTTCTACCGCCTGTCACCGGGGAAAGAGGTCCGCCTGCGCTACGGCTACTTCGTCACCTGCCGGGAGATCATCAAGGACGACGCCGGTCAGGTCACCGCGTTGCGCTGCACCTATGACCCCGCGACCAAGGGCGGCAACGCTCCGGACGGGCGCAAGGTGCAGGCGACCCTGCACTGGGTCGCGGCCGCGGATGCGGTGGAGGCGGAGGTCCGGCTCTATACGCACCTGTTCGCCCGCCCCGATCCTGGCGCCGATGGCGACGTCATGGCCGACATCAATCCCGCGTCACTGGACGTGCTGACCGGTTGCCTGGTCGAACCCGCCCTGGCTTCGGCCGCGACGGATACCACGGTGCAGTTCGAACGCACCGGCTACTTCGTGGCCGACCCGGATGGCATACGTGAGCGGCCGGTGTTCAACCGCACCGTCGGGCTGCGCGACACCTGGGCCAAGGTACAGGCCACGGGACGGTAGCGGTCAGCAGCGGCACAAAAGCCGTCATCCGCGACTGCGACCCGAGGCGCCCCCCCTGCCCCGCGTCGCGTTCTTTCCTGCCTGCGCCCTTCCCACCGTCCTATCCAACAGAGCGGTTGGCGCGCGCCAGGATCGCCTCGAACAGCACCTGGCACCCCGCTTCCGCTTCGCCCGGTTCGATGCTTTCCGCCTCGTTATGCGACAATCCATCCTTGCAGGGCGTGAAAATCATCGCCGTCGGAATATGCCGCGCCACGTAAACGGCGTCGTGCCCGGCGCCGGATACGATCTCGCGGGTCGGATAGCCCAGCTTCGCCGCGCCCTGGCGCACCAGATCAACGCACGCCGCGTCGAAGGGCTGGGCCGGGATCTTGAACAGCGTCGTCAATTCCAGCTTCACGCCGCAATCGCGGGCGATGAACCCGGCCTCGCGGGGGAACTGCGCGTCCAGGCGCGCCACCTCGGCCTCATCCGGATGGCGGAACTCGACCGAGAACCGGACCTCCCCGGGAATCACGTTGCGGCTGTTGGGGGACACGAGCAGTTGTCCCACCGTGCCGCGCCCGTCTTCCCCCCGCGCGCGCATCATACGATCCACGAGGTCGATGATCCGCGCCGCGCAGACCAGCGCGTCCTTGCGGGTGGACGGCGGCGTCGTCCCGGCATGGCTGTCCTGGCCGATGACGACCGCGTCGTACCAGACCTGCGCCTGCGCGCCGGTCACGATCCCGATCGTCTTCTGCTCCCGCTCCAGGATCGGCCCCTGCTCGATATGCAGCTCGAAATAGGCGTCCGCCGCGAAGTACCGCGCCGGTTCGGCACCGCGATAACCGATGGCGTCGAGGGACGCTTCGACCGTGTGGCCCTCGGTGTCCGTCAGCCCATAGGCCTTTTCCTGGGTATACACCCCGGCCCAGACGCCGGAGCCCATCAATGAATGGCCGAATCGGGCGCCTTCTTCATCGGTCCAGTTGATCAGCTCGACCGGGGCCTCGGTCACGATGCCGAGGTCATTGAGGCTACGCATCACCTCCAGCCCCGCCAGCACGCCCAGTGCGCCGTCGAACTTGCCGCCGCTCGGCTGGCTATCGAGGTGGGAGCCGAACAGCACCGGCAGCCGGGACGGATCGCGCCCGGCGCGGCGGGCGAACATATTGCCGATGGCATCAACGCGGACCGTCAGGCCAAGGGCTTCGCAATCGGCGCGAAATTTGTCACGGCCACGGCGATCGACATCGGATAGCGCCAGACGGCGAACGCCGCCCTTGGCCGTGCCGCCGATCTCCGCATAGCCCATGAGCGTGTCCCAGAGCCGCTTGCCGTCGATACGCTGGTTGGTCTGCGAGGCGGTCATGACAGGGCTCCGATGAAGAGGGCGGATGAAGAGTGCGGGCGCATCTTGCCCGCGAGCGTGCTTCCTGCAAGCCTGCACATCATGAAAACACCCGCACTGAACCGATTGGCCGACCTGGACCGCCCGGAAATCTGGCAGGCCCGCGTGGATCTGGCGGCTTGCTTTCGTGCCGCGGCCCGCCTGGGCCTGCATGAGGGCGTGTGCAACCACTTGTCCTTCATGGTGCCCGGCCGGGACGACATGTTCCTGGTCAACCCCGACGGCTGGTCCTTCGCGGAGATCACCGCCTCCCGTCTGCTGATCTGCGACTTCCACCGCACGGTCATCGCCGGGGCTGGCATGCCGGAGGACACGGCCTTCTACATCCACGCCCCGCTGCACCGGCTGGTGCCGCGCGCCCGCGCCGCGTTCCACACCCATATGCCCAACGCGACGGCGCTGGCGATGCTGGACGGGCCGCCGTTGCTCTTCGCCGGTCAGTCCTCGCTCAAGTTCTATGGCCGCACCGCGGTTGATGAGGATTATGGCGGCCTCGCACTCGATGAGGCCGAGGGCGCGCGCATTGCCTCCACCATCGGCGAGGCCGACATCCTGTTCATGCGTCACCATGGGGTGATGGTCGTCGGACCCAGCATCGCCAAGGCCTGGGACGATCTGTATTACCTCGAACGGGCCGCGGAAGTGCAGCGGCTGGCGGAAGCGACCGGGCGGCCGATCCGCCCGGTGCCGAAGTTGATCGCCGAACGCACGGCGGAGCAAATGAAACACGAAGGAGGCCGCGACTCGCCCGCGCTGCATCTGGAGAGCATCAAGCGCCAACTCGATGCGAGCGCGCCGGAGTACAGACAATGAAATACGGATGGTTGGCCGGGCTGTTGAGCCTCACCGGTTGCACGTTGATCGATCAACGGACCTTCGCCCCATCGCCGGAGGCGGATCAGGATGTCTATGTCCAGGCGCCCGCGGCGCCGGTCCGCTTCGACTCGCGGGCCCCTTTGGTGGTCATCGACTATGCCATCCCGGAGCCGCGCTATCAGGACCTGCTGCGGATGGCGGTGCATGCCGCGGAAGGCCGCAATGGCAATGTCCAATACGACGTCGTGGCCGTGCTGCCGGACCTCAAGGACAGCGCGCGGGGCCAGAGCCGGGCCGTCAGCGTCATGCGCGACATCATGGCCGAACAGGTGCCCGCCGCGCGGGTGCATCTCGGATTAAGGGCGGAACCGGCTTTGGCAGCTGGTCAGGTGCGCGTCTACGTCCGCTGATCCGGTGTTCAAGCGGCCGTTGATCGGGACCCGGGCCGAGGGCCTGTTCCTCGTGCTGTTCACCGCCTGCAGCTGGGGTCTGACCTGGCCGCAGTCCAAGTTCCTGCTGTCGATGCTACCGCCGTTCAGCATGCGATCGGCCTGCGGCCTCGTCGCGGTGGTATTCGCCTTCGTGGTCGCCGCCCTACGGCGGGAGAGGCTAATCCCGCCGCGCGATCAGTGGGGCCGGCTGTTCGTGTTCGCCATGCTGAACTACGGGCTGTTCATCGTCCTGACCACGCAGGCGCTCGTCTGGCTGACGGCGTCGGAGGCCGTGGTGATCACCTATACGCTGCCCATCTGGGCCTCGATTCTGGCCTGGCCCATGCTGGGGGAACGGCTGAATGGACGCCGGATCGCCGCCATCATCCTGGGATGCGGCGGCGTCGCGCTGATGGTCGGCGTCGGAACCGCCGCGGCGAGCTGGGACAAGCTGCCCGGGGCGGCCATGGGCTTCGTCGCGGCCTGGCTCTTTGGGTTGGGAACGGTGGTGGCCAAGAAATATCCGCTGCGCCTGCCCCCAACCACCGCCGTCGCCTGGCAGGGCGCCATCGGCAGCATCCCGGTCCTCATCCTGTCCCTTTGGGAAACGCCGGTGTGGCGGGGCGTCACGACCCATGGCTGGATCTCGATCGCCTACATCGCGACCCTGCCGCTGACGATCGCCTATCTGGCCTGGTTCCGGGCCTTGAAACTGGTCCCTGCCTCGACCGCGGCCACGACCGTCCTCGTTTCCCCGATGATCGGGGTCATCGGGTCATCGCTGATGCTGGGGGAGGTGCTGGGCCCACGCCAGATCATTGCCTTGGCGATGACCCTCAGCGGCGTGGCTTTGGCCGCACGCGCCTAGAAATCGCCATGCTTTCGCTGTATGTAACGGTCTGACGCTGGGTTGGCCCCGGTCGTGATGGCGCCTGAACCGACTCCAAGGAGGTTTTCATGAAATTCACCGCTCTGCCTCAGACCGCATTGCTGGCCGGCTTGCTGCTCGCACTCGGCCTCGCACCTTTGGCGGCCCAGGCCCAAAGCAGCCCATCGTCGGAACAGATCGTTAATTCACTGAAGCCGCACGGCACCGATGGCGTGACCCGCGGCATTCGCATCGGCACGCAGGGCCAGCAGGCGGTGCCGGACGCCAAGCCGTCCGCCAGCCTCAACGTCCTGTTCGCGAGCGGTTCGGCGGATCTGACGCCAGCCGCGACGCATACGTTGGATGAACTGGGCAAGGCCCTGACCGACGCACGGTTGGCCGGCAACAAATTCCGGATCGAAGGCCACACCGACACGGTCGGCACGCCGGAGCAGAACAAGACCCTGTCCGATCGGCGGGCCAAGACGGTGGCGGATTATCTGAGCGCGAAATACAGCCTTGGCGGCGATCGGATCGAGGCCGTGGGCATGGGTGAAGACGGACTGTTGATCCCGACCGCGCCGCAGACCCCGGAACAACGCAACCGCCGCGTGGTGGTCGTGAACCTCGGCGGCTAGGCGCATTTCGGAAACGGGCGTACGGCCAGGTCGGGACCGACCTGGCCGTTTCGCTGTGCGGTTTAGCTGAACACGAAGCCTTCGTAGCCCTTCGCGGCGACGTCGGCGCAGATCGCGCGATAGCGGGCCATGCCGCCGGCATAGGGCATGAACACGCGGGGCTTGCCCGGCACATTCGCGCCCAGATACCAGGAGTGTTTGGCCAATGGCAGCAAGGTCGCGTTCGCGGCCTCATTGGTGTGCTCGACCCACTTCTCCGCCGCATCGGCATCGGCTTCGATCCGTTCGATCCCGTTGGCGCGCATATGGGCGATGCAATCGGTGATCCACTCGACATGCTGTTCGATCGCCACCGGCATATTGCACAGGACCGACGGGCTGCCCGGGCCGGTGATGGTGAACAGGTTGGGAAAACCGGCCGATTGCAGGCCAAGGTAGCTGCGCGGCCCGGCGCTCCAGGCCTCGGTCAGGGCAAGGCCGTCGCGGCCGGTGATGTTCAGCTTGAACAGCGGACCGGTCATGGCGTCGAAGCCAGTGGCGAAGACGATGATGTCGACGGGATATTCACCTTGATCGGTGACGATGCCGGTTTCGGAGATGCTCTGGATCGGATGCGCGCGCACATCGACGAGCGCGACGTTGTCGCGGTTATAGGTCTCGAAATAGTTGGTATCGACCGGCGGGCGCTTGGACGCGAAGGGGTGGTCGATATCGGACAGGAGGCGGGCTGTTTCCGGGTCCTTCACGATCCCGCGGATCTTCGCCTTGAGGAACTCCGCCGCGGTATCGTTGGCGGCCTTGTTGGTCATCATATCCTGGTAGGTCGCGCGGAATTGCAGGCCGCCATAGTCCCAGGCGGCTTCATAGAGCGCCTCCCGTTCTTCCGGTGTGGAGTCCAGCGCCAGACGCGGCGAGATCAGGAACGGATGACCGTTCGGGGTGGACTGCATGGTCGTGCGGATTTCGGCCGCGGAGGTCTTTGTCCACGCCTTGAACGCGTCCGTCAGCGGCGCGTTGCGGGCGGGGATGCTGTAATTGGCGGTGCGCTGGAATACCGTCAGATGCGCCGCCTGGGCGGCGATGACGGGCGCGGCCTGAATACCGGTTGAACCCGTTCCAATTTGCCCGACGCGCTTGCCGGTGAAATCCACACCGTCATGCGGCCAGGAGCCGGTATGGTACCACTCGCCCTTGAATGTCTCGAGGCCGGGAATAGCCGGGATATTCGCCGCGGACAGACAGCCCACACCGGTAATGAGGAATTTGGTGGTGTACTGTTCACCGTTCTCGGTCGATACGCGCCAGAGATTGGCGGCCTCATCATAGGTAGCGGCATTGACGCGGCGGCCGAACCGGATATCGCGCTTGAGGTCGAATTTATCGGCGACGAAGTTCATGTAGCGCATGATCTCGGCCTGGCCGGGATAACGCTCCGACCACTGCCATTCCTGGAGCAGTTCATCGGAGAAATAGAATGAATAGGAATGACTTTCGGAGTCGCAGCGTGCGCCTGGATACCGGTTCCAATACCAGGTGCCGCCGACACCCTGGCCGGCTTCCAGGGCTTTCACCGACAGGCCGAGCCGGTCCCGCAGGCATAGCAGCTGATACATGCCGGACAAGCCGGCGCCGATAATCAGCGCGTCGAGATGGGTGACCCCCGCGCTTTGCGGTGCGGCGGTCTGGATCATGGTATCGGGCATGGGTCGTGTTCCTCAGGCAAATTTCGGCATGACTTGGGTCCAGAACCGCTCAATCGAGCGCATCAGCTTCGCGTGCGGAATCAAGCTGTTATAGGTGTAGCAGAATAACCAATCGACGGCCTGGCGCTTCATATTGGCTTCCAGGCCGCGGATGACGGTATCGACCGTGCCGGCCAGGACATAGCCTTCCCGGACCGCCTCTTCCGGGGTCAGGTACTGACCCGTCTTTTGGTTGAGCATGCCGCGGCGGAAACCGAAGGGTTCGAACCAGGCGCGGCCGGTGAACTGGCCCGAATCCGCCCAGAGCGCCAAAGCCTCTTCATCGGTATCCGCGATGATGACGTCGCGCAGCAGCCCGGTGCCCATCCCGCGCGGGCGGCCAGAGACCTCGGCATAGAGATCGTACAACGGTTCTTCGTAGGTCGGCAGCATGGCCGGAAGGATCGCGGTCACGCCCTCCCGCGCTGCCCAGCGGATCGAATTCTCCGACGAGGCGAAGGGCAGGAACACCGGCGGATGCGGTTTTTGCAGCGGCTTCGGCACGACGCCCACGGATTTCAGAATGCCGTTCTCGACGCCTTTGCCCCATTTCTCGGTCGTGGGCAGGGTCCAGGGGGTCTCACCGGCCGGAATTTTCCAGAACTGGCCATCATGGGTGATCATCTCCTGCGTCCAGGCCTTCTTGATGATCTGCCAGTTCTCCTCGAACGCGGCGCGATTGGCGGCATCGATGGCGTCGTGCTGATGTGGCAGCGCGCCGCTGACGCCATGGGTCTGCTGCGCCATGATATCGACCCAGCGGCGCTGATAGCCGCGCGCGAAGCCGGCATTGGCGCGCCCGCCGGTCATGTGGTCGAGCATGGCGATGTCTTCGGCCACGCGCAGCGGGTTGGCGGCCGGCAGCACGATGCCGAGCTGGCCGACACGGATCTGCTTGGTCTGCATGGCAAAATAGAGATCGAGAAGGACCGGGTTATTGGAAACCTCGAAGCCTTCAATATGGAAATGGTGCTCGGTGAAACTGACAGAGTTGTAGCCAAGGTCGTCGGCGAGTTTGATCTGTTCGGTCAGTTCCCGGAGCATGCGCTGATACAGCTCGGGCCTGATGCCTGCCATGCCGGCTTCGATTTCGGGGCGGCTGGCATTGCCGGGCAGATAGAACAGCGAGGCCTTCACGTCGTTTGCTCCGGTCGGGGGGTCGATGAACGGATTGCGTTGACCGGATTTCTGGCGCGTTTTCCGCTTCAGCGCTAGACTCGCACCCGGTATCGACTCCGATTCACCGCATTCAACGGGAGAAACCCCCTATGCTGAGACGCACCCTTCTGGCCGCCGCGGCCACATTCACGATCGCTGCCGCCCCGGCGATGGCGCAGCTGCACATCGCGACTGTTGGACCGATGACCGGCGAATACGCCTCATTTGGCGCGCAGATGAAGGCTGGTGCCGAGCAGGCCGTGGCCGATATCAACAAAGCCGGTGGCGTCATGGGCCAGCAGCTGGTGCTGGATATCGGCGATGATGCCTGCGATCCGAAGCAGGCGGTGTCGGTGGCCAATCAGATGGCCTCGAAGAAGGTGAAGCTGGTGGCCGGGCATTTCTGCTCCGGCAGCTCGATCCCATCCTCCAAGGTCTATGCGGAAGAGGGCATCCTGCAGATCTCCCCCGCCTCGACCAATCCCGACTATACCGAGAAGGGAAACTGGAACACGTTCCGCGTCTGCGGCCGTGACGACCAGCAGGGCCGCGTCGCCGGTCAATATCTGGCCAAGAACTTCAAGGGCCAGAAAATCGCGATCATTCACGACAACTCCACCTACGGCAAAGGCCTGGCGGACGAGACGCAGAAGGCGCTGCACGCGGCGGGCGGCAAGGAAGCTCTCTACACCGCCTATACGCCAAAGGAGAAAGACTACTCCGCCCTGGTCAGCCGCATGAAGCAGGCGGGTATTTCGGTGATCTATGTCGGTGGCTACCACACCGAGGCCGGGCTGATCATCCGCCAGGCCAAAGAGCAGGGCATGAAGGCCACCATGGTCGGTGGCGACGCGCTGGTGACCAGCGAGTTCTGGCAGATCGCCGGTGATGCCGGCGGCGGCACGATGATGACCTTCCCGGCTGATCCGCGGCTGCTGAAGACGGCGGCGGAAGTGGTGAAGGAATTCGCCGCCAAGAAGATCGATCCGGAAGGTTATGTCCTCTACACCTATGCGGCGATCCAGATCTGGGCCGATGCGGCGAAGAAGGCCAAGACGACCGATCCCAAGAAGGTGGCCGCGGCGATGAAGGCGACCGGCAACTGGGGCTCGGTGCTCGGCCCGATCAGCTTCGACAAGAAGGGCGACCCGACGGCGTCTGGCTACGTTCTCTATGTCTGGAAGAACGGCGCCTACGCGCAAATGTAACGGTTTACGCAATCCCACGACGCAGCGGATGGCCGGGCATGCCCGGCCATTTCGCTGTCCGGTTTCATCTTTACCGAACCGAGGACATCATGGCGGACGCAAAGGCGTTATCGTCCCAGATCATTGGGATTTGGAAAATCGTGGACGCCACGTCTCACGATGCCGATGGCAAGGAGCTGCCGAAACCCTATGGGCCGCTGGGCATGGGGCTGGTCACGCTCAATGCCGCGGGCCGTATGATGGCAGTCCTGTGCGATGGCCGCACCGTGTTGCCGGACGGCGTGTCGCGCGATTATGCGAGCTATTGCGGCAACTACAGCTTCGATGGGGAAACATTGATCACGCGGGTCGATGCCTCGGCGATCCCCCGCATCGCGCTGGGTGGGGAGCAAATTCGCAAAGTGCGGTTCGAGGGTCAGCGGATGGTGCTCACGCCGCCCGCTTCCGTTCTCCATGGCATCGTGCAGCACCGCGAGATCTATTGGGAACGCGTGAGCGAGAGTCCCGCTTAGACGCGGACGGCCGGAATCCGCCGGTTCAACCCATGGGCGGGCATCGCCCGCTCAACCATGCACCAGTTGCAACCGATACGGGCGTGACAGGGTCTGCGCTGGCACGGCGCCGATCATGGCATGGGACGCGAGTGCGTCCCGTGCCCGATCCCACAATTCCGCATGGGCGCGCTCGCTGACCCCGTCACTGCGCATCATCATGCGGATCAGCGGATCCCCAAGCAGGCTGGCCATTGTCAATCCATCCGCCGCATCCATGCACATGGCTGAACCCTCCTGTTCCGTGAGGCCCCGATCACCGGTGCCGACAGAAGGGATGGTCGGGGGTAATTGTGTCCAAAAGGTGCCCTGGCTTTGTCAATTTTGCGTAATTCGCAAACGGCTGGGCCGGTTGCGAACCGTCAGCCGGCCGAAACCTTATGATAGCCACGACCGTAATAAATCAGCCCCTCATGCGCGGTGCCGGTGCGGACCGCCTCGACCGAGCAGAAGAACACGTCATGCGTGCCGGATTCCACGATTTGTGTGATACGGCAGTCGAACGCCGCAACGGCTTCATCGAGCGCCGGCGCGCCGGTTTCCAGGACGTGCCAGGTGTGCATATTGAAGCGCTGATCGTCCGCGTGTTCGGTCATGCCCGCGAAGATCGGTGACAGCTCTTCCTGCGCCGGAGTCAGGGTATTGACGCAGAGCACCTGGTTTTTCATGAAAACCGGGTAAGAATCGTTCTTCCGATTGGCGCAGACCAGCAAAGTCGGCGGCGTGTCGGTCACGCTGGTGACCGCGGATGCGGTGAAACCCGCCTTGCCACCAGGGCCATCGGTGGTGATCACGTTCACGGCCGCACCCAAACGGGCCATGGCATCACGATAGGCTTGCTTCTCGACAGGCACCTGTTTCACTCCCTCTCCCTGGAACCGGGTTCAAGTATGACCCAGGTGTCTCGCAGTGGCCAGGGTCCAGCCGATTGGGCACGGGCGTGGGGCAAGACACGTCAGGCAAGGGCTGGGCAAAGCGGAAAACCCTGGCATACTGATTGAGTCATCGAGCACGCTAGGGGTACCATGGACGATTTCCTCGCCATCACGGAATCTGTGATCGATCGATGGTTCGGGGTCACACCGCCCAACGCGCCCGGGCGCCGGCTGACGGCCGAACTCACCCGGACCATCACAGCCTTCGAAGCCTTGCGCGGAACACTGGCGTTCGAAGACGAGCCAGCCAGCTTCGAATCCGCCCTTCAGGCAACGAAGGAGCCTGGCCTATGACCGGGTTGGCCGATCTGACGCTGGTCGAAGCGGCGCAGGCCGTGCGGTCCGGTCAGACCACATCGCGGGAACTGCTCGATGCCTGCTGGGCCAATATCGACAAAGCCAACCCCATCCTGAACGCCACGATCTGGCTGGAACGGGAAGCCGCCAACACCGCCGCACAGGCAGCCGATGCGGCCGTGCGCGATCGGTTGCCCCTCGGCAAGCTGCACGGCATTCCGATGGCCCACAAGGACATGTACTATCAGGCGGGCCGCCTGAGCACCGCCGGTTCGGCGCTGCGCCGCGACTTTCGTCCCACGATCACCGCGACCGCCGTCGCACGCATGGCGGCCGAGGGCGCCTATGTGTTCGGCGGTCTGAACATGGCGGAATTCGCGCAAAATCCGACCGGTCATAACAAGACCTTTGGCGGTTGCCACAATCCCTGGAACCCGCCTTACATCACCGGGGGCTCGTCATCCGGCTCCGGCGCCGCGGTATCCGCCCGCATGACCTATGCCGCGCTCGGTTCCGATACCGGCGGATCGATCCGTTTGCCAGCGTCGGCCTGCGGCGTGACGGGCATCAAACCCACCCAGACGCGGGTATCGCGCTACGGTGCCATGCCGTTGTCATTCACCCATGACAATGTCGGACCGCTGTGCAGAACCGCCCGCGATTGTGCCAGGATCCTGTCCATTATCGCGGGCCACGATCCTATGGACCCCACCAGCGCGCGCGAGCCGGTCCCGGACTACGAGGCGCAACTCGATGGCGACCTGCGCGGGCTGCGGATCGGGGTGCCCTCGACCTTCTTTCTGGACGGCGCCGAACCGCCGGTGGTCGCGGCGATGGAACAGGCGCTCTTGGTCCTGGCCGCGCGCGGTGCGACGATCACCCGCATGACCCTGCCGCTGATGGATGCGGTCGCGGCCTATGGCGGGATCATCTCCCGCGTGGAAGCGGCCACCATTCATGCTCAGTGGATGCGTGACGATCCGCAGGCCTATGGTCAACACATCAGCGGCCGGATGTATCCGGGCTATGCCATCCCCGCGCCCTATTATGTCGAAGCGCTGAGCCGCCGCGGGCCCATTCTTCGGGCCTTCGCGGCGGAGGTCTTTCGCGCGGTCGATGTCCTCGTCACACCCACCATTCCGACCTGCCTGCCGACGCTGGCCGAAACCGACATCGACCACGGCCCGCCGGGCACCGAACACACATTCCTGGCGGTGTCCGCCAATACCCGTCCGTTCAACTACCTGGGCCTGCCAGCCGTCAGCGTGCCCTGCGGCTTCGATCCCAACGGGTGTCCGATCGGTTTGCAGATCGCGGGCCGCCCCTTCGCCGAAGGCCGCATTCTGCGAGCCGCGGATGCCTATCAGCGCGATACCGACTTCCATACACGCCTGCCTGGAGTGCTATCATGAGCCTGCCCAAAGTCGCCTTCATCGGTACCGGCGGCACAATGGCATCGCTGGGTCGCGGGCCTCTGGACATTCAGGACTACGGTGCCGCCGGCAACGTCATGCACGCCGATGAGATCATCGCCCACTGGCCGCAGACCACCTTGGTCGCCGATGTCATCCCCGTCCGTTACCGCAACATACCCAGCACCGGAATCGGCTTCTCCGACTGGAAAGCATTGCTCGCCACCTGCGATCAGCTCGTGGCCGAACACCCCGACCTCGCCGGCATCGTCATTGGTCATGGCACCGCGACGCTGGAGGAAACCGCCTGGTTCCTGAACCTGACCAGCAAGATCGCCATCCCCATCGTCGTGGTCGGGTCCCAGCGGCCATCCAGCGCGGTGTCCTCCGACGCCGGCATGAACCTCATCAACGCCATCCGCGTCGCCGCCAGCCCTGAAGCGCGGGGCATGGGCGTATTGGTGGTCATGAACGACGAAATCCACGGCGCCCGGGAGGTCACGAAGACCGCCACGCTGCGCATGCAGACGTTCCGCAGCCCGGATTTTGGCGTATTGGGCCATGCTGATGGCGACGCGGTCGCGTTCTACCGCCAGCCCATGCGGCCCAGGGCGCCGAATACCGAGTTCGACATCACCGCGCTTGAGACCCTCCCCCGCGTCGATATCACCTATGCCTTCGCCGGCTGCGATGGCACCGCGGTGCGGGCCTTCATGGCCGCCGGGGCGAAAGGGATCGTCTCCGCCGGCTTCGCACCCGGGTTTACCGCGCCCGGAGAGGCAGCGGCGCTCAAGGACGCGGTGAAGGCCGGCATCGTGGTGGTGCAATCGACCCGGGCGGGGTCGGGCCGCACATTCCGCAGCAAATCCCTGCGCGACGCCGGCTTCCTGATCGCCGACAACCTCAACCCGCAAAAGGCGCGTATCCTGCTGGCACTCGCGCTGTCGGTGACCAACGACCCGGACGAAATCAATCGAATCTTCCGGACCTATTGACCATGGCGCACGCAATCCGGTGGTGACGACCGCGCCGGGGCGCGACGCCGCCCCCTTCGTTACCTTCTGCGTCCTGTTCGCCCTGATCGTGTTTCTGCCGGCATTGCTGAATGACGGCGACACGCTCTGGCAGATCCGCACCGGGGAGTGGATCCTCGATCACCGCGCCATCCCCACGACCGACCCGTTTTCGTTCACCGCCGCGGGGCGCCATTGGTTCGCGCATGAGTGGCTGGCCGAGACCCTGATGGCGCTTGCCTTCCGCGCCGCCGGCATGCCGGGGGTGATGGTCCTGGCCGCCGGCGCCACCGCGCTGACGGGGGCAGTGATGATGCGGTACCTGCGCCACTTCCTCATCGGCATGCATGCGGTGCTGTGTCTGGCTGTCGGCCTGGTGAACGCGGCCCCATCGATGCTGGCCCGGCCGCATCTCCTCGCCTGGCCTTGCCTGGTGATCTGGTGCGTCGGCCTGCTGGATGCACGGGCGCGGCGCGCCGTGCCGTCACTCTGGTTGCTGCTGGTCATCGTCCTCTGGGTCAATCTGCACGGCAGCTTCGTTGTCGGGCTGTTGCTGCCAGTGCCGCTGATGATCGAGGCCATCTGGGACGCCAGGGGCCAAGGCCAACAGGCGCTGCGCGGCTGGGGGGGCTTTATCGCCGCGGCCTGGGTCGCGGCCTTGTGCAATCCCGACACCGTCGGGGGGGTGCTGTTCCCGTTCCATCACATCGGCATGCAAAGCCTGACGATGATCAAGGAGTGGCAGCCGGTCACCTTCTCCGCCCTTGAACCGCTGGAACTGACGATCCTGGCTGGTCTGGCGGCCGGATTATCCGGGCATATCAAGGTCCCGCCCCTGCGCGTGGCGATGCTGCTGACCATGGTGCACGGCGCCCTCACCCATGCCCGCAACGAGCAGCTCCTCGGCCTCATCGGCGTGCTTCTCCTGGCGGAGCCGATCGGCTTGGCGCTTGCTCGCCCGATCCTGTCAGGCAAACCATTGGGGCCCGCCTGGCGCACCGCCGCCGCCGCCGGCCTGCTGATCGCATTGACCGGTCGGCTGATCGTGCCGGTGGACCCGGATCAGAGTGGTGAGGGCTTCGCGGCTCTGATCAACCGCGTCCCGGCTGAGGTTCGCGCCAGGCCAGTGCTGAATGAATACGGGTTTGGCGGGAACCTGATCTTCGCCGGGGTGCGCCCCTTCATCGACAGCCGGGCTGATCTCTATGGGGACGCCTTCCTGCAGGACTACCGCGCGATCGCCGCGGCGGATCCGACCGCGCTGGCCCAGGTGCTGGCCGCCCGCGACATCGTTTGGGCGGTCTTCCCGATGGGACATCCGGTCGTTGCGGCGCTCGAGCATACGCCGGGCTGGCGGCGGTTCAGTAAGGCCGGTGACGTCGTGGTGCTGGTGCGCGCGGATGCGATGCCCAAAGGCATGTAATGCCGATGCCGAAGGTCAGCGCCCTGGCGCAAATCGCGGAATGCGCGCCGTGCCGGGCGTGCCCCGATCCGAACCCGCACCAGGGGGCCGCGCCGCTTTGAGGGCGGCGATGACCCGCGCGATGACCCCGCCCCAATCCCCCGCCTCGGCCTGACGGAACAAGCGGGCCGAGGCGTACCAGGGACTATCCTCCCGCCCCAACAGCCAACGCCAATCCGGCGCATGCGGGAGCAATATCCAGACGGGCACGCCGAGTGCGCCGGCCAGATGCGCGACCGCGCTATCGACCGAGATGACCAGATCCAGCGATGCCACCAGGGCCGCGGTCGCACGGAAATCCGGGAGCGCGGCTGAACCGTCGGGCAAACCCGCCTCCTTGGCCCGCCGCCCGACCTGAAGGTTCACGAAGGTGACCCCCGATATCGCCAAAAGCGGCGCTAAAAGGGAGCAGACCGCCAGGGATGGAAGCGAGCGGCGGCGGTCATTGGCGTGGGCCGGATTGCCCGCCCAGGCGATGCCGATCCGCAACCCACCAGCCCTGGCCGACAGGCGCGGGAACGGGAGATAGCCATCGGCCAATGGCACCGTGCTCCGATCGGTTCCGAACACCAGCGGCAGGCTCATGAGGTCGATCCACGCATCGTAGCCCTCAACCCGGGTTGCGTGCGGCAGGGCGACGACCCCCGGCATGGTCGCGATCAGCGGCACCAGGCCTGGGTCGCAGGTCAGCACCGGTGTACCGCCGCGTTCGACGATCAACCGCAGGTATCGGGCACACTGGATGGTATCCCCCAGGCCCTGCTCGGCGCGCACCAGGATCACATGGCCGCGCGGATCGCGACCGTCCCAACATGGGCCAGGCAGCGGCGGGAAAGCGGCGCGGAAGCCGGGATGCGCCTTGCGTCCCTCATAGGCCTGGAAGCCGCGCGGCCAATCGCCGCTCAGCAGCAGCGCCACGGCCAGGTTCCAGCCCGCTTCGGCCAGGCCCGGATTGAGCCGGACCGCGGTCTCGCAAGCGGTGACCGCTTCTTCCGCGAGGCCCTGTTCCAACAGCAGGTGCCCCAGGCTCGTCCATGCCTCCGCCATGAGCGGATCGTGACGCACCGCTGAGCGGTAGTGGCGTTCCGCTTCCTGGGGGTGGCCCAGGTCGGACAGGACATTGCCGAGGTTCAACCACCCGGCCGCCATGCCCGGGTTCAGTACGACGGCGCGGGTCAGCGCCTCCCGGGCGGCGTGGGGGCGGCGCAAGGACCGCAGCGCGGTGCCGCGGGCGAAGTAGGCCGCGGCATCATCGGGGTTGCGGGCCAGCACCCGCGTGGCCTGATCCAGAATCGCGGTTTGCAGTTCCACCGATCTGGGTTCGCCCGATCGGGGTTCGATGGTTCTGGGTTCGGTGGTTCGCATGCGCCGCTTATGCGGCAAAAAGGTTAACCAATCGTTAACGAACAGCCGAATTTCTCAGGACATTTCGATGACGGTCGCAGGTGGGTTAGCGGGCCTGCGCGCTCGCCTCGCTGCGGGTGGCACCGGATCGGGCCGCCAGGGCCGCGGCCATGAAATCGTCCAGCTCCCCGTCCAGAACGGCATCCGGGTTGCCCTTTTCCACACCGGTCCGCAGGTCCTTCACCAGCTGGTACGGTGCCAGCACGTAGTTGCGGATCTGGTGGCCCCAGCCGATATCGGTCTTGGCGTCTTCCTGCGCGGCCGTCACCGCTTCGCGCTTGCGCAATTCCGCCTCATACATGCGGGCGCGCAACATCTCCATCGCGTTGGCCCGGTTGCGGTGCTGGCTGCGGTCGGTCTGGCAGGCGACGATGATGCCGGTCGGGATATGGGTGATGCGGATCGCGCTATCGGTCTTGTTGACGTGCTGCCCACCGGCGCCGGAGGCCCGATAGGTGTCCACTTTCAGATCCGACGGGTTGATTTCGACCTCGATCGTGTCATCGACCACCGGATAGACCCAGACGCTGGCGAAGCTGGTCTGGCGGCGGGCATTGGCGTCGAAGGGGCTGATGCGCACCAGCCGGTGCACCCCGGCCTCGGTCTTCAGCCAGCCATAGGCGTTGGGGCCGGACACCTGGAGCGTCGCCGACTTGATGCCGGCCTGCTCGCCCTCGGATTCTTCCATCAGGCTGGCTTTGTAGCCATGCTGCTCGGCCCAGCGCATGTACATGCGCATCAGCATCTGGGCCCAATCCTGCGCCTCGGTCCCGCCAGCGCCGGCATTCAGCTCGATATAGCAGTCATTGCCGTCGGCTTCGCCCGATAGCAGGCTTTCGATCTCCCGCTTCTTGGCGTCTTCGGCCAGGGCCCGCAGCGATGCCATGGCATCGGCCACCATCGCGGCATCGTTCTCCGCTTCCGCCATTTCGATCAGTTCGAGGGCGTCGGAGACCTCGGTTTCCAGGCGGATCACCGCCTCCATCCCGGAGGCGAGCTGATTCCGCTCCCGCATCAGCTTCTGCGCGGTGGCGGCATCGTTCCAGAACGCGGGATCTTCCGCGCGATTGTTCAGATCGGCCAGGCGGCCTTCGGCGACATCCCAGTCAAAGATGCCTCCTCAGCAGCGCGACGGACTGCTTGATCTGATCGTTGAGGGCGTCGGATTCGGCGGACATGGTTCCACGTCTTATGTCTGAGGGAGGCGGGTCAATACAGCCCGCCCATGTTGGTGTCGACCCCGCCGTGCACGGCGGCCGGGTTCTGGCCGGCCGCGGTCGCGCCGCCCGACGGCGTCCCCGACTCCGAACCGGCGCCGGCGCCGGCGCCTTCCGCACCGCCGAACCCGCCATAGAGCGAATTGGACGCGCCGGGGACCTGATCGGGCTTGAACGCGTCCGTCAGGCCGGTGCCCCAGGTCGCCATCGTCACGCCTGGCGGCATCGGGAAATTCAGCACCGGCCGCCCTTCCAGCGCAACGGCCATGTAATCATGCCAGATGGGCGCGGCCAGGGCGCCGCCGGTCTCTTTTTCTCCCAAGGAGGCGGGATTGTCGAAACCCACCCACACCGCGGTCGCCAGATCCGCCGTGAAGCCAGAGAACCAGGCATCCGTGAAGTCCTGCGTCGTCCCGGTCTTGCCGCCGATCGGCCGGTTGATGCCCTTGCCGGCAGCGAAGCCGGTGCCGCGGCGCACCACGCCCTGCATCATCGTGATCAACTGAAAGACGCTCGCGGGGTCTGCCAGCTGCGCCCGCGGATCGGTGACCGCGGGGGGAGTCGCGGGGGAGGCCGTGGGATTGCCGCAATCGGGGCAGGCCAGAGCGGAGCCGCGGAACACGATGGTACCTTCGCGGTCCTGCACGCTGTCGATCAGGCTCGGGATGACCTCCCGCCCGCCAGAGGCGATCGCGCCATAGGCCCCGGCTTCGCGGATCACGGTGGTATCGACCGCCCCGAGTGCCGCCGGCAGCACGCGGGGCATGCCGTCATTCATATGGAACGCGATGGCGGTGTCGGCCACCGCCTGCATCCCGACATGCTGGGCGACCCGCAAGGTCACGAGATTCAGCGATTCCTCCAGCGCCACCCGCAATGGCACCGGGCCACTGAAGGTGCCCTCATAATTGCCCGGCCGCCAGCGGCCGGCCGCGGTATCGACCACGATCGGGGCGTCCAGAAAGCGTTGGCTGGGGGAGACACCATGTTCCAGCGCCGTCAGATAGACCATCGGCTTGAAGCTGGAGCCAGGCTGGCGTTGCGCCTGGGTGGCACGGTTGAACTGGCTTTGCTCGAAGCTCCATCCACCCACCATCGCCAGGACCCGGCCCGTCGCGGGTTCGAGGGATACGAGCGCCCCCTGCACCTGCGGGATCTGGCGCAAGGTGACCGTACCGGCGGGGGCTTTGGCTTTGGGCGGCAGCGGGTCCGAGCCGAAGGGTTCAACCATCAGAACATCGCCAACGAGGGCGACATCACTCATCCGGCGCGGCGGTGCCCCCAATTTGCCGTCGTTGACCGGGCGGGCCCAGCCGATCTCCGACAAAGCCAGGACGCCGGTGCGTGGCAAAGGCATGGTTGCGGACGACGCGGCGGGTTCGAGCCAGCCGAGCCGGGCCTCGGTGTCGGTGGCGCTGATCACCACTGCCAGTTTCCAGGCTGGCAGCATGCCCGGCGGGCGGGCGACGGAGGCCAGCGCCGCCGGCCAGTCGCGTGCGAAGGAGGCGGGTGCTTCCAGTCGGGTCACGGCGCCACGCCAGCCCCCCTTCTTGCGGTCATAGGCCATCAACCCCTCCCGCACCGCTTTCTCGGCGGCGAGCTGCAGCACCGGATCGAGGCTGGTACGGACCACCAATCCACCCTGCGTCGTCGCATCGGCGCCGAACCGGGCGATCAGCTCACGCCGCACCTCCTCCGTGAACCAATCCGCCCCGGGGATCGGCGGGGGGCGGCGGAACTCACTGGGCGCGATCGGGCTGGCTTTGGCCGCGGCCGCCTGTTCGGCGGTGATCGCGTGGTCTTCGGCCATGCGGTCGATGACCCAGTCCCGGCGCGCGCGCGCCGCTTCGGGAAACCGGAACGGGTTGTAGTTGTTGGGCGCCTTGGGCAGCGCGGCCAGGAACGCCGCTTCCTGGATGGTCAGCTCATCGAGCGACTTGTTGAAATAGGTCTGCGCCGCCGCGGCCACGCCGTAGGAGCCGAGCCCCAGGTAAATCTCGTTCAGATAGAGTTCGAGGATGCGGTCCTTGGACAGCACATCCTCGATCCGGACCGCCAGAATGGCCTCCCGCACCTTGCGGGCGATCGAGACCTCCCCGTCCAGCAGCATGTTCTTGGCGACCTGCTGGGTGATGGTGGAGGCACCGATGGGTCTGCGTCCCTGCCCCATATGCGCGACATTGAACATCGCGGCGCGCGCGATGGCCAAGGGATCGACACCATGATGGCCGCGGAAACTCTGGTCCTCGGCGGAGATGAAGGCCTGCCCGACAATCGGCGGAATGGCCGCGATCGGGACGAAGATCCGGCGTTCCGTGGCCAGTTCGCTCAGCAGGCGCGCATCCCCGGCGTAGACCCGGCTCATGACCGGCGGCTGGTACTGCCGCACGCGATCGAGATCGGGCAGATTCTCACTGAAGTGCTGATACGCCACCCAGGCGCCGGCGGCCCCCAGAATGATCCCGAGGGTGGCGAGCCCGAAAATCAGCCCGAACAGGCCACGGATGACCGCCACCAGCGGGCTGCGGCGGCGCCTGGCCGGGCGGGCGGGGTCGTTGCGCCCCGCACGGCCGGCTTTTGGGGGCTTTGGCTCTGGGCGCCTGGGTTCGGGCCGCTTGGGCTCTGGCGGGGGAACCAGCGGCTCACCGGCGGTGAAGGGTTCGGTCATGGGCGGGATATGGCGGTTTCCCGTCGAAAGAAACAGCCCCCCTTGTCATGTTGATGGCGCACCGGGCAACCGGGGCGCGGCCCGCATGGCAGACGCGCCTACCCGCGCCTTTCGGACAGGTCCCGCCGGACGCTAGGGTCGAGACCGAACCCTGGCCTCGAAAGTGCCCCATGCCCGATCTGTTCAGCCCGTTCACGCTGAAGGGCGTGACCCTGCGTAACCGAATCGTGATGTCACCCATGACCATGTACCGGTCGGTGGATGGGAAAATGAGCGACTTCCACGTGATGCTCATGGGCTCCCGCGCCGCCGGCGGATTCGGGCTGGTGTTTCCCGAACAGATCGCCATCACCCCGGACGGGCGCACCAGCACCGGCTGCGCGGGTATCTACGATGACGCGCAGATGGAGGGGCTGACACGGGTCACCACCATTATCAAGGACATGGGGGCGGTCGCGGCCATTCAGCTGGGGCACACCGGGCGCAAGGGCAGTGAGAAGAAACCCTGGCACGGCAAGACCCAGTTGCCGCCCGACGACCCCGATGGCTGGCAGGTCCGCGCGCCCTCCCCGCTGATCTATGGCGGGCGCTATACCTATCCGGTCCAGGAACTCAGCGTGGCCGAGATCCATGACATCCACCGCGCCTATGCCGCCGCCGCCAAACGCGCGCTGGATTGCGGGTTTGAGTGGTTGGAGATGCACTTCGCGCATGGCTACCTCGGCGCCAGCTTCTTCTCCCCGCTGGCGAACCAGCGCAGCGACCAGTACGGCGGCAGCCTGGACAACCGTCTGCGCTTCCATCGGGAGGCGCTGGATGCCGTCCGCGCCGTCTGGCCCGAGCGGCTGCCGCTGACGATGCGGCTGGCGGCGGACGATTTCAACGCGGCCGGCATCCAGTTCGATGACGCTGTCTGGGCGATCGGGGCGATGCGGCAACACGGGTTGGACTTCGCCGATATCAGCCTGGGCATGAATACCGACGCGATGAAGGACGTGCCCTTCAACCAGGTCGCCTTCATGGTCGATCGCGCCGCCCGCGTCCGGCGGGAGGTTCAAATCCCCGTCGGCGTGAGCTGGAACCTCGGCATTCCGCAGGTGGCCGATCGGGTGATCCGGGAGCAGTTGATCGACCTGGTTTTTCTGGGGCGCCCGGCGCTGGCCAACCCGCATTGGCCGGTCTGGGCAGCGCGGGAGCTGGGGCAGAACGATCCCTTCGCCCTGGTGCCGGAGGACTGGGCCTGGTGGATCCGCAGCCGCCCGGGCCCCGAGGGTTCGCTGGGCTGGCCGCCGGTAGCCCGATAGATCCGAACCTTGCCAGGAGAGCCGGCCATGACCGAACCGCAGACCTTCACCTTCGCCGTCGATGGCGCCATCCCGAACGCGGCGCTGCCGCTGCTGGTCTACCGCGCCGCGGCTCCCGCCGATGCGGCGGCGATCGAGCGTCTGTTCGCGGCGAACCGGTGGCCACCCGCCTGGCGCGATGGCGTCTATCCCTTCCACCATTTCCACAGCAACGCCCATGAAGTGCTGGGCGTCGCCCGCGGTGAGGCCGCGGTGCTGTTCGGCGGGCCGAATGGCACGACGCTCACGATCCGGGCGGGCGATGTCGTTGTCGTGCCGGCCGGCGTGGGGCATTGCGCCCGCGCCCGTTCGCCGGACCTGCTGATCGTCGGCGGCTATCCCGACAATGCGCCCAGCCCGGACCAGCATCGGGGAGTCCTGGCGGATCTGGCGCGGGTCACGGCCGCCATTGCCCGCGTGGACGCGCCGAACGCCGATCCGGTCCTGGGCCCGGACGGTCCGCTCAGCCGCCTCTGGGGGGGGTAGAGCGTGATCGGCGGAGGTGGAATCACCGGAGCCGTGAATCACGCGATCAGGAATCGCCGGGCCGCAGGTCGTTGTTCGGGCGGTGGTCGCCGGCCATCCAGCGCTTTAGCTCGGCATGCGCGTCGGCCCGCCGGATCGCGTCGATCGCGGCGGCATGCGGCGGGTCGACGGTAAATTCCATGATCAGACCGTCGGGTGAGGTGCAGTACATCGACTTGCAATAGCCGTGATCCGTGACCCGCACCGGCTCGGCCGCGGATCGCAGGCGGTCCAGCAATTCGGCGAAGGTGCTTTCGTCCACCTTGAACGAGATGTGGTCGAAATTGCCGATGACCGGGGGCTTTTCGGCCTGGCATTGCTGGTAGACGGCGTCATCGGCGAATGAGAAAAACGCCAGCGCACCGCCGTCACCCATGCCGTAGAAGGTGTGGCACAAAGCCACCTCCCGCCCCAGCATGGCGTTGACATGGTGTTCGCACCAGGTGGCGACAAGGGGGATGCCCAGAATATCCTCGAAGAAGTGGCGGTTGGCTTCCTGATCCTTCACCACGAAGGCGTGATGATGCAGGCGCTCTGGCGGACGTGAGAGCAGCTTGGCCATGGGCGATCCCTCCTGAACGATGGGCGGGAGCTTGCTCCGGCATCGGGCTCGCCGCAAGTTACGGCAAAACGGGGGATCGTCATGGCGGACAGGCCACTCAGGGTCGCGATCATCGGGGCCGGTATCGGCGGTTTGACGGCGGCGGCGTGCCTGCGCCGCGTGGGCGTGGAGGTGCGCATCTACGAGCAGGCGCGCGGCTTCGCGCGGCTGGGCGCCGGCATCCAGCAGGCCCCGAATTCGCTGCGCGTCCTGCGCCAGCTCGGGCTCGAACCGGCGTTGCGCGCCCTGGCGTTCCAGCCCGAGGCCAATAACAGCCGCGATTTCGATAGCGGGGCCCTGACCAACAGCCAGACCCTCGGCGCCACGGTGGAGGACCGCTACGGCGCGCCCTATTTGCTGATGCATCGCGGCGACCTGCATGCGGCTTTGGCGGGCACGGTCCCGGCCGGGATCATCCATCTCGACCACAGGTTGGAGGGCCTGTCGCAACGCGGCACCACGGTGCGCATGACCTTCAGCAACGGCGCCACCGCCGAGGCCGACGCCGTCATCGGCGCCGATGGGGTGCATTCGGTGGTGCGGACGATCCTGCTGGGCGCGGAAAAACCCACCTATACCGGCCGGGTCGCCTATCGGACCGTATTCCCCACCGCGCTGCTGAACGGGCTGGCGGTCGAGGCCTGCTGCAAATGGTGGGGCCCGGACCGACACATCGTCAGCTACTTCGTGAACCCGCGAAAGGACGAGCTGTACTTCGTCACCAGCACGCCCGAGCCCGATTACGGCATCGAATCCTGGTCGTCCAAGGGCGATCTGGCCGTCCTGCGGGCGGCCTATCAGGACTTCCATCCACAGGTCCGCGCGATCCTCGCCGCCTGCCCGGATGTCCACAAATGGGCGCTGGTGGTGCGCGATCCGCTGCCGCGCTGGGGTGAGGGCAACATCGTGCTGCTGGGCGATTCATGCCATCCGATGACGCCCTACATGGCGCAGGGTGCCTCGACCTCCATCGAGGACGGCGCGGTTCTGTCGCGCTGCCTCGATGGCGTGACCCCCGATGGCGTCGCGGCGGCGTTGCGGCGGTTCGAGGCCACCCGCAAGCCGCGCACGTCGGAGATCCAGCAGACCTCGGCCCAGAACACCTGGCTGCGCGGCTCGACCAATGCCGATTGGGTCTATGGCTACGACGCCTGGACCGTGCCGCTGGCCGAGGCGGCATAACCGCCGAGGCCCTCGCCTTATACGGACCGGCGAAACCATGGGTTCACGCCCCATTCGTCATGGCCCGGCTCGTCCGGGCCAACTCTCGCGGCA
>CAIXEA010000089.1 GCA_903918315.1 uncultured Acetobacteraceae bacterium
ACGAATTTTCGTTTCCACGATGTGTGAACACGGTAGGGGCAAGCAGTGCCATGACGAATGGGGTATGGGGCAATGATTTCGCCCGTCGGTTTCAGATCAGCCCTTTGACCCGCAACAACCCAAATGCGGCGAGCGTCGTTGCCTCCCGCAGCGTGCCGTCGCGGATCATGGTTTCAAAGTCCGCCAGGCAGACCGTGCGGCAGATCATGTCGTGCTCCGACCCCTCGCGCTGATGCGGGCCCTGGGTCAGGCCGGTAGCCAGGAAGACATGGCCGGTCTGGTTGCAATAACCCGGTGCCTGGAAGATCGAGCCCGCATGCACCATGCGTGCGGCGATCAGCCCGGTTTCCTCCCGCAGCTCCGCCGCCGCCAGCACGGCCGGTTCGGTTTCGGGCGCGTGTTCCCACATGCCCATCGGGAATTCCCAGACGCGTTGCCCAACCGGGTAGCGGAACTGCTCGACCAGGGTGACGCAGCCATCCTGCCAAGGCACGATGACCGCGAAATCCGCGCGCTCGACCACGCCGTACAGGCCCTCGGTGCCGTTCGGCTGAATGATCCGATCCTCCCGCAGCCGGGTCCAACGGTTCTCATAGGCGATGCGGGAGGAGAGCGTTACGAACGGGGCGGGCACCGGCTCAGTTCCCCCGCGCCCGCTCCCGTAGTTCGAATTTCTGGATCTTCCCGGTCGACGTCTTGGGCAAGGGCCCAAACGTCACATGCCGGGGGATCTTGTAATGCGCCATATGGGCGCGGCAGAAGGCGATGATATCGGCCGCCGTCACCCCGGCGCTGCCGGGCTTCAGCGTCACGAAGGCCTGCGGCGTCTCGCCCCATTTGTCATCGGGGCGGGCGACCACCGCGGCTTCCATGATGTCGGGGTGCTTGTAGAGAACCTCCTCGACCTCGAGTGAGGAGATGTTTTCCCCGCCGGAAATGATCACATCCTTGGCGCGGTCCTTGATCTCCACATAGCCATCGGGGTGTTTGACCGCGAGGTCACCGGAGTGGAACCAGCCGCCGGCGAAGGCTTCCTCGGTCGCGGCGGGGTTTTTCAGGTAGCCCTTCATCACGGTATTCCCGCGGATCATCAGCTCGCCCATGCTGACGCCATCGGCCGGCATGACCGCCATCGTGGCGGGGTTCATGACCGCGACCTCCTCGATCATCGGGGTCGCGACGCCCTGGCGCGCCATGAAGGCGGATTTCTCATCCATCGGCAGATCGTCGATCCCGGGCTGCCAGAGGCAGACGGTGGACGGCCCATAGGTTTCCGTCAGCCCATAGAGATGCGTCACCGCGAAGCCCATCGCCTCCATCCCCGCGATCACGGTCGATGGCGGGGCGGCACCGCCGGTGGCGATGCAGACGCTCTGCGGGAAAGCGCGGCGCGCCTCGGCGGGGGCGTGGATGAGCATGGACAGCACCACCGGGGCGCCGCACATATGGGTCACGGCTTCCTCGGCGATGGCGGCGAAGATCAGCGCCGGCTCGACCCGGCGCAGGCAGACATGCGTGCCCCCGGCCAGGGTCACCGCCCAGGTATAGGTCCAGCCGTTGCAATGAAACATCGGCAACGTCCAGAGGTAGACGCTGCGCGGCGACAGCCCAAAGGCCAGCGCATTGGCGCAGGCATTCAGATAAGCGCCGCGATGATGCGCCACCACGCCTTTGGGGTTGCCGGTGGTGCCGGAGGTATAATTCAGCGCGATCGCCTGCCACTCATCCTCCGGCAGCCGCACCGGATGGGTGGGGTCGCCGGCTTGCAGGAAGGCCTCGTATTCAATGGCGCCAATCAGCGCGCCGGGTGGGGCCAGGATGTCGTCGATATCGACGACCAGCGGGTTGGTCGCGGCCTCGGCCAAGGCCGGCGCCATGACCTTGGCGAACTCCCGGTCGGTCAGCACCACCTTGGCTTCCGAATGTCGCAGGATAAACCCGATGGCCCCGGCGTCGAGGCGGGTATTGATGCAGCACAGCACCGCGCCCAGCATGGGAACGGCGTAATGCGCCTCCAGCATCTCCGGCGTATTCGGCGCCATGATCGCGACCGTATCGCCCTTGCCGACACCCGCGCGGGCCAAGGAGGAGGCCAGCCGCCGCGCCCGGTCCGCGAACTGGGCGTAGGTATAGCGCCGCGCCCCGTGAATGACCGCGACCCGGTTGGGATAGATCCCGGCCGTGCGGGTCAGGAAGGACACGGGCGACAGCGGCACATAATTGGCCGGTGTGCGGCCGAGGTTTTGTTCGAAGATGCTCACGGTCTATGTCCCCCATCGTCCGCCATCCGTCAGCCCCGGGCCTGGCGGCATGGGCGGTTACATAGCATGGCGACGGCTTCAACCGTCATCCCCGTGCTTGTCCCGGGGAGGACGGTTTCCGTTTCAGCAAGCCAGCCGGTAAACCCGCCGTGCCGTCCCCGCGAAGATCGCCGTCCGCTCATCCGCCGAACACCCGGCCGTCAGCCGCTTCAGCGCATTGAACAAGGCCGCGAAACCAATGCCCATCTTCTCCACCGGGAAATTGCTCTCCGCGATGCAGCGATCGGCGCCGAACAGCTCCACGCAGGTTTCCACATACGGCCGCCAATGATCCGCCAGCTCCACCGAGGACGGGGGCGCATCCAGGCCCATGTAGTCGTAGGCCGCCAGGCGCATCATCATGCCGCCCAGCTTGATCGTCACGTTCTGGCATTTGGCCAGTTCGATGGCGGTGCGTTTCCAGTCAGCGAAGACTTCGTCGTTCTTGCCCGCGTAGCGCCCATAGCCCAACGGTCCGCCGCAATGCCCGACGATGATGTTGGTCGTCGGGAAGGCCCGCGCGAGGTCGGTGATGTCGGGCATCTGCGGATGGAAGCCCCAGGCATCCAGCGACAGGCCGAGATCGGTCAGGCGCGTCATTCCGGCCCGGAAATCGTCGCGCCGATAAAGCCCCGGCTGGATGTCCGGCGCGCTGTTGCCGATAATCGGGTCCGCGTCATAGCCGCAGGAGTGGCGTACGCCGCGGAACCGCCCGCCGCCAGCGCGGATATGCGCCTCCAGCACCGGGGTCACCCAATCGCCCTTGGTCAGGTCCGCGAATCCGACGATGCCGGCCGCGACCTTGGTCTTGCCGTAGCCGCCGCTATCGGCCATCGCGGCGATGCCGGCCACGAACTCGGTTTCGCCGACGGGGTGCATCTCGACCGGGCCATCTTTGCGATACATCGAATGGCACTGCAGGAACACGCTGCCGACGATGTTGTGGCCGGTGGCGCAGTCTTCCAGGAATTCGTGCAGCAGGTAGCGGAATTCCGGCACATCCCAGGACTCCCCGCGCGCCCCGCCGCCGCTGCGCTGCCAGAGGTGGTGGTGGGTGTCGATGATCTCCAACCCGGGATCGATGATGTCCTCCGCCGGGGCCTTGGCGAGCCAGTCGGCGCGGGTGGGGAAAATCCGCCCGAAAGCGGTCTTGGTGGGGCCTGCGGCCATTGGCGTTTCTCCCATGCGTCTGTTCGGGCGCGATTACCGCATGGTCCGGGCGGAGGCTCAAGGCCTGCCGCTACCGCACCGCCAGCAGCGCGATGATCACCACCAGCACCGCGCACAGGCTTTTCCAGAACAGCAGCGGTCTGCGTTCGATCAGCGACGGCCGCCCCGAGGCCAGCAGATCGTGATTGGGCTGGCGCAGGTCATGGATGAATTCAAACAGTTCGCCGTAGCGCTGATACGGGTCGGGATGCACCGCCTTGCGCAAGGCGGTATCCACCCAGGCGGGGATCGCCGGTCTGGCGTCCAGCGCCGAACCATAGGCGGCCTGGCGCTGCTGCGCCTGGGTCCGCGCCCGCGCCATGCGCGCCCCGTAAGGCAGGCGCCCGGTCAGCATCTGATACACGATCACCCCGAGCGCATAGAGGTCCGAACGCTGCGTCGCCCCTCCGCCCAGCAGCGTCTCGGGCGCCGTATACTGCGCCGTGCCCAGGATCGCCGCCGGATCCGCCGCCGGCAGGGCTTCCATCACCCCGGCGACCAGGGTCGAGCCGAAATCGATGATTTTCACCGTCCCGGTTCTGTCGATCATGATGTTCTCGGGCCGCAGATCCTGATGCACCATCTCCAGCCGGTGGAAGGCGTGCAGCCCGCGGGCGATCTGTTCGGCGATGCCGCGCACCGTCTCCAGCTCCGGGCGCGGATGGTCGGTCATCCACTGCGCCAGCGTCTGGCCCTCGATCCATTCCATGACGACATACAGGTAGTTTCGTGCCCGCGCCGGCGCGCTGGTTTTCAGCACATGCGGGCTGTTCAGCCGGCGCGCGACCCATTCCTCCATCATGAACCGTTTCAGATAGTCGAGGTCGCCGCGCAGATCGATCGAGGGGATCTTGATCGCCACGGTCTCCTCCGTCTCGGTATCGACGGCCAGGAACAGATGGCTGCGGCTGCTGGCATGCAGCGCCCGCACGATCCGGTAGCCGTCAAACACCATCCGCGGCTCCAGCAGCGGCGGCAGCGGCAATGCGATCCCGCGATCCAGGATCTCATGCGCCAGCCGATCGGGGAGGTCGTCGATGCGCAGGATCTGTACTGTGAGATTGTCGTCGCTGCCTTTGTCGAAGGCCTCCCGCACGATGGCCTGGGCGGCGGCGTCCAGATCGTGCCCATGTTCGGCGATCGCGCCGGCGATGAACCGGGGGCTGGCATAGTCGTTCACCCCGTCGGTGGTCAGCACGAAGACGTCGCCCTTTTCCAGCGGGATCGCGGCGTAATCGATCTCGACATCCATATCCATGCCCAGCGCCCGGCTGAGGTAGCTCTGCTCGGATGACACGCTGACGCGGTGGTCGCGCGTCAAGGGTTCCAACCCGGCCGCGGTGACGCGGTAGACCCGGGAATCCCCGATATGGAACAGATGCGCGGTCGCTGCCTTCAGCACCATCGTTGTGAAGGTGCAGACATAGCCCTTGTCTTTGTCATAGCCATGCGGACCCCGCCGGGTCTGGGCATGCAGCCAGGAATTGGTCGCCGCGATCACCCGCTGCGCCGCGGTCTTCACCGGCCAGGCGTCCGAGGTGCAGTAATAATCGCTCAGAAACCCCGCGACCGCGGACTCGCTGGCGATCTGGCTGACCGCACTGCTGCTGATCCCATCCGCCAGGGCGATCACGATGCCCTTGGCGGCGAGGACGGGTTGGTCCGGGATCAGCGCGCCATGAAAATCCTGATTGATCGGCTTGCGCCCCTTGTCGGAATGCTGGCCGATGGAAACCCGAAGATCAGGACGCGAGGCATTGATGCCTCGCGCCGTTGCCGCCCCCGGCGAGAGCCGGCTGAAGGCGGGATCATCGCCCATCCGGCTCAGTGCATCGCCCGCTTGGGCGCGGTGCGCACATGAGTCGCGTAGAGCGTCAGTCCGGTGAAAGCCAGGCCGCCGACGAGATTGCCCAACACAGTCGGAATTTCGTTCCAGATGAAATAATCCATGATCGAGAACTTACCCCCCAGCAACAGGCCCGACGGAAACAGAAACATATTCACCACCGAGTGCTCAAACGTCATCCCAAAGAACAGCATGATCGGCATCCACATCGCGATCACCTTGCCGCTGACGCTGGTTGAGATCATCGCGCCGACAACGCCGGTCGAGACCATCCAGTTGCAGAGCACCCCGCGGATGAACAGCGTCAACATGCCCGCCGCGCCGTATTTGGCATAGCCGAGCGTCCGCGCCTCCCCAATGCCGGCGATGACGGTGCCGACTTTGTCGGGGGCGGTCGAGAAGCCGAAGGTGAAGACCACGGCCATCATCAGCGCCACGGTCAGGGCGCCCAGGAAGTTGCCGACAAACACCAGCCCCCAGTTGCGCAGGACCCCGCCCACCGTCACACCGGGGCGCTTGTCGAGCAAAGCCAGCGGCGCCAGCACGAACACCCCGGTCAGCAGGTCGAAACCCAGCAGATACAGCATCGAGAACCCGACCGGGAACAGGATGGCACCGATGATGGGATAGCCGGTCTGCACCGTGACGGTCACCGCGAAGACCGCGGCCAAAGCCAGGATGGCACCGGCCATGTAGGCGCGGATGATCGTGTCCCGGGTCGACATGAAGATTTTGGATTCCCCCGCGTCGACCATCTTGGTGACGAACTCGGACGGCATCAGATAGGCCATGAATGAACTCCTGTTCTGTCGGCGCATGGATGGGGTTGTCCGCGGCCGTATTGCGGATGAGGCAGGCGGGGAGGGGGCATGGTCGTACCGGGGCAAGGTGCGCGGGCCGCCATTGGCTCACACGGGTGATCGTCACGGGCCGGACCATTCATTCCCGGCGCCATTGCCGAGCGGCGTTTTGGTTGACGCAAACGCCGTGCCAGGGGGCGGGGTTGGGAAGGCAGGCGCGCCGCCGACAGCGCGTCGATTCAGCGGCAGACTGGGAAATGACCACATGACTAAATTTTGGGCGGTTTGGCGATTCTCCAGCCCCGGTTGCGCCCGTGTTCGCGGTTGGCGCGGCGGTGCGGGTTTAGTACGAACAGACCATGACCCCCATGCCTTTCGTACCTGCGCGATCCAACGCCCCCCTCCACCCCCGTCCCGATGGGCATGCCGCCGCGTCCCCCCAACACCCCATACGCCGTGAGCCAGCTGCCGCACCAGGCGACTGGCTTGGCCAGGTCGGGGTTCGTGGGTGGTTCGGCTCCGCATTGGCACGAAGGGCAGGAAGGACGAGCAAGCCACGAAGGTTCGTCTCATCCGCCGACCCTGCGCGCGACCCGGCCAGACCCGAAACATCGCCCTTCATGCCATCGCGGCGCCGCGCCCACGCCCACCCCCATCGCCATGGGCACGCTGCCAAATCCCCCAACACCCCATGCACCGTGAGAAACCCGCACCCAGCCGGATCGTCAGGGGCGCCGGCAGCCACCGCCGGTTCCGCGAAGCCCGGATTGGTCGCCAACACCCCATACGCCGTGAGCATGCCCGCCCCATCCCACCCTGGCGCCCAGGCCGCCAAAATGATACCGAGCCGCCGAAACAGACCCTTCGGAGCCATCCATGTCCGCCATCGTTGACATCACCGCCCGCCAGATCCTCGACAGCCGCGGCAATCCCACGGTTGAAGTGGACGTGACCCTCGAAAGCGGTGCCAAGGGCCGCGCCGCGGTGCCCTCCGGCGCCTCGACCGGCGCCTATGAGGCGGTGGAGCTGCGCGACGGCGACAAGTCCCGCTACAACGGCAAAGGCGTGCTCAACGCCGTCGCCAACGTCGAAGGCGAGATCTTTGACGCCATCGCCGGTGTCGAAGCCTCCGAACAGGTCGCGATCGATGACGCGATGATCGAGCTCGACGGCACCCCCAACAAGGCCCGCCTCGGCGCCAATGCGATCCTCGGCGTGTCCCTCGCCGTCGCCAAGGCGGCCGCGATCGAGCAGGGCGTGCCGCTGTATCGCTATGTCGGCGGCGCCTATGCCCGCACCTTGCCGGTGCCGATGATGAACATCATCAACGGCGGCAAGCATGCCGATAACCCCATCGACATTCAGGAGTTCATGATCCAGCCGATCAGCGCGCCCACGGTGGCGGATGCGATCCGGATGGGGTCGGAGATCTTCGCCAATCTGCGCGCCGCCCTGCATCATGACGGCCACAACACCAATGTCGGTGACGAGGGCGGCTTCGCCCCCAACCTGAAATCCGCCGATGAAGCCCTCGGCTACATCGCCAAGGCGGTCGAGACGTCCGGCTACCGCCTGGGTGAGGACATCACCTTCGCCCTCGATCCCGCCTCCACCGAGTTCTTCAAGAATGGCCACTACCATTTGGAAGGGGAGGGCAAGGTCCTCGATGGCGCCGGCATGGTGGCGTATCTGGCCGAACTGTGCGGCCGGTATCCGATCGTGTCCATCGAGGATGGCTGCGCGGAAGATGATTGGGAGAGCTGGAAGCTCCTGACCGACACCGTCGGCAAAACCGTGCAGATCGTCGGCGACGACCTGCTGGTGACCAACCCGGAACGCCTGCGCCGCGGCATCCAGCTCGGCTCCGCCAACGCCATCCTCGTCAAGGTCAACCAGATCGGCACCTTGTCCGAAGCGCTGGAGGCGGTTGAACTCGCCCATCGCGCCGGCTGGCGGGCGGTGATGAGCCATCGCTCCGGGGAGACGGAGGATTCCACGATCGCCGATCTGGCGGTGGCGACGAATTGCGGCCAGATCAAAACCGGCAGCCTGTCGCGCAGCGACCGGACGGCCAAATACAACCAACTCATCCGGATCGAACAGGAACTCGGCAGCGCCGCCCGCTACGCCGGTCGCGGCATTCTGCGGGGGTAATGGGCTTGAGCGGGATGACCGGAGGTGGAATCACCGTAGGTCTGAATCCCGCGATCTCGCTCTACAACCAGGGCGACGTGCCACCCGGCCCGAGCGGTTTCGGGCTGGTTGGCAGGTCCTCGGCCAGCGATCGATCGATGGAGCGCATGACCCGTCGCTTCATGAGATCGAAGGGGGAGGCCAGCCGGTCCCGCGGCCGTGGCAGATCGACGGCCATCGTCTCATGCACCCGGCCGGGTTTGGGGCGCATGATGACGATCCGGTCCGCCAGGGTGACCGCTTCGTCGACGTCATGGGTGACCATCAGGATCGTGGGCTTCAGCTCCGCCCACAGGCCCAGCACGAGCTGATGCAGGCTGGCGCGGGTGAAGGGGTCCAGCGCCGAGAAAGGTTCGTCCAGCAGCAGCACGCCGGGGTGCCCGATCAAAGCGCGGGCGATGGCGACGCGCTGCTGTTGCCCGCCGGACAGGTCCCGCGGCCAGCGGCCGCCATACCCCGCCAGCCCGATCCGTTCCAGCAACGCCGCCGCGCGGCGCTGGCGTTCGGTGGTATCCAACAACTGCCCGCCAAATTCGATATTGGCCGCGACCCGCAGCCAGGGTAACAGCCGGGGCTCCTGGAACACCGCGCTGATGGTCTTATGCGTGCCCTCGATCGGCTCACCACCGACGAGGATGGCGCCCGAGCTCGGCCTGTCCAGTCCCGCGACCAGCCGCAGGAGCGTGGTCTTGCCGCAGCCGGAGCCGCCGAGGATAGCGACGATCTCACCCTCATTCGCATGCACGCGAATGTCGCGCAGGGCTTCGGTGCCGTCGGCGTAGGTCTTGTTGACGTGGTTGATGGCGAGTTTGGTCATAGGCGTGCCCGCACCGTATCCTGCCAGCGCAGCAAGGGCACGCTGATCGCGACGAGGATGCTGTCGCAGGCCTTGCCCAGCAGGGCGAAGACGATCATGGCGACCAGGATGGTATCGGCCCGGCCCATCTGCTGCCCGTCCAGGAGCATGTAGCCAAGCCCCTCCGACGCACCCATCAGCTCCGCCGCGACCACGAACATGAAGCCCAGGCCGAGGCCGGTGCGCAGGGCCGCGAACCAGGCCGGCATGACCGCGGGGCCGGTGATGCGAATGGCGATGCCGGTGGTCGACAGGCCGAAAACCCGCCCCACCTCGATCAGCTTGCGGTCCACGTTCTGGATGGCGCTGAGCACCCCCAGATAGACCGGGAAGAAGACACCCATGGCGATCAGCGCCAGCTTGGAGGTCTCGAAGATGCCCAACCAGAGGATGAACAGCGGCACCCAGGCGAGCGACGGAATCGCCCGCAGCGCCTGGATGGACGGATCGAGCAGCCGCATCGCCAGCCCGCTGGCGCCCGTCAGCACGCCCATCAGCGTGCCGGCGGCGGCTCCGAACAGGAACCCGAGTCCGATCCGGGTCATGGTGGCGGCGACATGGAGGCCGAGTTCACCGGATCGCGCCAGAGTGATCGCGGAGTCCAGCAGCCGCGACGGCGGCGGCATCAGGCGCCCGGTCATGACGCCGGTGCGCACGGTCAGCTCCCACGTCACGCCGAGGACGACCGGTATGATCAGCCCGGTCAGCCAGGGACGTGCCGCGAGCGGTTTCATGCGCCGATGGCGTTGATGAACGAGGGGTCGATCATCCCATGGGTGATCGCCGCCATGTCCTTGGATGCATCCAGCACGCCGGCTTCCTGCAGCGCCTTACCGGCCTCGGTGATCGTGGCGGCCTGGGTGGCGCCGATATGACCGGTGGACAGGTCGGTGCGCTCGATCTGGCGGGCGATGACGGCATCCGACAGCTTGGTCGCGGTCATCATGGCGGCCTTCAGCTCCGCCGGATGCGCCAGCGCCCATTTGCGGGCGGTTTCGTAGACGGTCAGAACGCGGCGCACCAAGGCGGGGTTTTCGGCGGCGAACGCCTCCCGCACGTTCAGGATGCCCCAGGTATTGGCTTCGGGCTTGCGGAAGAACAGGCGGGCGCCGGATTCGACTTCGGACGCCGCCATCATCGGATCCAGCCCCGCCCAGGCCACGACATCGCCGCGTTCCATCGCGGTGCGCCCATCGGCGTGCTGGAGCAGGACGAGCTTGATGTCCTTCTCCGACAGGCCCGCACCAGCGAGGGCGCGGACCAGGAAGATATGCGGGTCCGTCCCCCGCGTCACCGCCACGCGCTGGCCCTTCAGATCCGCCACCGTCTTGATGGCGCTGTCCTTCTGCGTCACCAGCGCCGTCCATTCCGGGCGGGAGAAGACGTAGATCGACTTCAGCGGATTGCCGTTGACCTTGGCGATCAGCGCCGCGGCCCCGGCGGTGGAACCGAAGTCCAGTGAGCCGGCGTTGAGGAACTCCAGCGCCTTGTTGGAGCCGGCCGACATCACCCAGCGGATCTTGATGTTGTCCTTGGCGAATTCCTTTTCCAGCAGTTCCTGGTCCTTGAGGATCAGGCTGACGGGGTTGTAGGTCGCCCAGTCGATGCGGATCTCCTCCGGCTGCGCGGCGCGAAGGGTGCGAGCGGCGAGAAGGCCAACGGCGGCGCCACCAAGGGCGCGGCGGGTGATGGTAGAGGTCATAACGGACTCCTGATCCTGAATGAGGCTGTGCCGGCGGCAAAGAGATGAAAATGGCGGGAATGGCAAGCGGTGCGCGCAAAAGAGGATGAATTGCCTGTTCCGAGCATTAAAACCACGGAAGATTTCGCCATCTGGCCTGGTCGGGGGAATGGCCTGCTGCGCGCCGCCGCGGTGGATTTCGCGCCCGGGCAAATTTTTGCGGCGGCGTTAACGGAATCTAAACCAATGCGCGCGTACAGAGTGGCACACCATTGTCATCATCTCGGCGAGGCCCCCGATGCGCATGCTCAGCTTGCTCCTGACCCTCGTGCTGTTCGCCTGCACGCCGGGCGACGATCTGCCGGATCTGGCCCCGCTGGCCGGCACCGAATACCGGCTGGCACCCGGGGATGCCGTGCGGCTGATCGTCTTTGGTGAGGAAAACATGACCGGCGATTTCCGGATCAACGAAAGCGGCCTCATCGCGGTCCCCTTGCTGGGCACGGTCCCGGCCAAGGGCCTGAGCATCCGGGAGCTGGAAGGCGCGATAGCGTCCGGACTCTCGCGCGCGGGCTTGCTGCACAACCCGTCGGTGACCGCGGAAATCACCGCTTACCGGCCGATTTTCGTTCTGGGGGAGGTGAACAAGCCCGGGCAATACACCTATTTGCCGGGCATGACCGTGGTCACCGCGGCCGCGGTCGCCGGCGGCTTCACCTATCGGGCCGTGAGCGACTATGCTGCGGTGATCCGGGCCAGCGATGGGGAAGCGCGTGAGAGCAAGGCCAACCGGCAGGCTTTCGTGCAACCCGGCGATGTCATCACATTCTTCGAACGGCGGTTTTAGCGTGCGCCATGCTGTCCTCCTTCTGACCATCTGGCTTCTGGCCGCCGCCGCTCCGGTCAACACGCCTGCGCCGGGCCCGTTGCGCATCATCGGCGGGGAGGCTTCCGGCGGCTGCATCGCCGGGGCCGAGCGGCTGCCCCCGGGCGGGACCGGGTTTCAGACCATTCACCTCGGCTACAGCAGTTTCTGGGGGGCGCCGCAGACGATCGAGCGGGTGAAGCTCTTGGGGGTACAGGCCCATGCGGCGGGCCTGGCGGACTTCTATGTCGAGGATATCTCCCACCCCCGTGGCGGGCCGATGGCGGGTGGCCATGCCAGCCATCAGCTCGGTCTGGATGTGGATGTCGGACTGGACCCGCGTCCGAAGCCGGCTTTGACCCCGGCGGAACGGGAGACGGTCGAGGTCACCAGCGTCGTCGCCGCCAATCGGCGCGGAATCGATCCAGCCCGCTGGAACCCCGCCGTTGCCGCCCTCATCAAACTCGCCGCCGGGTTACCCGACGTTGATCGCCTGCTCGTCAATCCCGCGATCAAACGCCAGCTCTGTCAGGAGGTGACGGGCGACCGCGGCTGGCTGCGATGGGTCAGGCCTTGGTATGGTCACGCCGCGCATATGCATATCAGCTTCAAATGCCCGGCCGGGCAGACCGACTGCATCCCGATGCCGCCCCCGCCGCCGGGCGACGGCTGCGACGCGACGCTGCAATGGTGGTTCGATCAGCTGGACCATCCGTCCAAACCCACCGGCCCCGTGACTCCGCCGAAACCCAGAGTCCTGCCGGCGGCCTGCGCGGCGATCCTGAACCCGGGCGGTTGACCTTACTTCACCGCCGAGACCCGCAGCGCATTCGTCGTTCCCGCCTGTCCGAACGGCACCCCCGCGGTCACCACGATATCGTCGCCGGCGGTGGTGAAGCCCTCGATCTTCGACACCCGCTCCGCCCGCGTCACGGCTTCACCCATTGAGTGGACATCTGGGGTGACCACCGCATGCACGCCCCAGACCACGGCCATCCGGCGGGCGGTATCCAGGTTGGGGGTCAGGCCGATGATCGGACTGTCGGGCCGTTCCCGCGCGACATGCAGGGCGGTGCTGCCCGAGGCGGTGAAGGCGACGATGGTCTTCGCCCCCAAGGTATGTCCGACCTGGCGCGCCGCGGCGGCGATGGCCCCGGCGGTGGTCGCCTGCGGCGCGCCGCGGGACGTGTCGATCATCGATCGCCAGCCGGAGTCCTGCTCGACCCGCGCGACGATGCGATCCATCATATTCACCGCTTCGTAGGGGAACTGGCCCGCGGCGGTTTCCCCCGACAGCATCACCGCGTCGGCCCCGTCGAAGACGGCGGTCGCGACATCGGAGGCTTCCGCGCGGGTCGGGGCGGGGGCGGAAATCATGCTTTCCAGCATCTGCGTCGCCACCACCACCGGCTTGCCCAACTGGCGTGCCAGCCGGACGATGCGTTTCTGCGCCAGCGGCACCTCCTCCGGCGGCAATTCGACCCCGAGGTCGCCGCGCGCGACCATCACCGTGTCGGTCAGCGCCATGATCGCTTCCAGATTATCCAGCGCCTGAGGCTTTTCCAGCTTCACCATCGTCCAGGCGCGGCCGGCGATCAGCTCCTTGGCCTCGGCGACATCCTCCGGTCGTTGCACGAAGGACAGGCCGATGTAATTGGCCCCATGCTGGCAGGCGAATTCCAGATCCGCCCGGTCCTTTTCAGTCAAAGCCGGGATCGGTAGCACCACATCGGGAACATTGACGCCCTTGTTGTCCGAAAGTGGGCCGCCGACGACGACCTCGGTCTCCAGCGCGTCGGGGAGCTTGCGGGTCACCCGCAGGCGCAGCTTGCCGTCGTCCAGCAGCAGGGTCGCACCGATGGAGGCCGCTTCAATGATTTCCGGGTGCGGCAGATTGACCCGCTGGGCACTGCCCGGCGTCGCGTTCAGATCCATCCGGAAAGCCTGGCCGTTCTGCAGATGCACCCGCCCGCCGGCGAAGCGCCCGACGCGGAGCTTCGGCCCCTGCACGTCGCAGAGAATGCCGATGGGGCGGTCGAATTTCTCCTCCAATTCGCGGATCATGGCGAAGCGGCGGGCGTGGTCTTCGTGCGAGCCGTGCGAGAAATTCAGGCGGAATACGTCCGCTCCGGCCTGGAACAGGCGGGCCAGGATCTCCGGCGTGCCGCTGGCGGGTCCGAGGGTGGCGATGATCTTGGTGCGGCGACGGCGGCGGAGTTTGGGACGCATGGCCATGACTGGCTCCTGTTTTTAGCCGATCAAGACGGCTCTGATATCGTTAACATTGGTGAGTGTAGGGCCTGTGATGATCAAGTCACCCACCGATTTGAACAAAGTGTGGCTGTCATGCCCCGCCAGCATGGCGCGCGCATCCAGCCCCAGGGCGCGCAGCCGCGTCAGCGTGTCGGGGGTGAGGATGGCGCCAGCGACTTCATCCATGCCGTCGACCCCGTCAGTGTCGCCGGCCATCGCCCAGATTCCCCTTGCGCCGTCCAGCGCGACCGCCAGACCGGCCAGGAATTCGGTGTTCCGCCCGCCATGGCCATAGGGTCCGGCGCCCAGCGTCACCGTGGTTTCTCCCCCCGACAGCAGCACCGCCGGCCGGGCGGCGGGCTGGCCGTGATCGCGGATGGACCGGGCGATGCCCGCCATGACGGTGCCCATCTCCCTGGCCTCGCCCTCCAGCGCGTCGCCCAGGATCAGGGGTTTCAGGCCCAGGGACCGCGCGGCGTTGGCGGCGGCGTTCAAGGCCATCATGGGGGTCGCGATCATGTGAAATTCGGTATGCGGCAGAGACCCTGGCTTGGGCGTCTCGTCGGCGTCCTGCGCCAGCCGGGCCGCCACGGCCGGGGAGGGGGTGATGCCGTAGCGTGCGATCAGCGCCCGCGCCTCGGCGAAGGTCGTGCGATCCGGCACCGTCGGGCCGGAGCCGATGACCGCGGGGTCGTCGCCGGGCACGTCGCTGATCGCCAGGGTGACCACCCGCGCCGGCGCCGCGGCGGCGGCCAGACGCCCGCCTTTGATGGCGGACAGGTGCTTTCGCACCGCGTTCATTTCCGTGATGTTGGCCCCGCAGGCGAGCAGCGCGCGGTTGATCGCCTGCTTGTCGGCCAGCGTCAGCCCGGGCGCCGGAGCGGCCAGCAGGGCCGAGGCCCCGCCCGACATCAGCGCGATCACCAGATCGTCCGGCCCCAGATTCCGCACGGCCGCCAGCAGGCGTTGCGCGCCCCGCTCGCTATTGGCGTCCGGCACGGGGTGGGAGGCCTCGATGACTTCGATCCGTTTGGTCGGCACGCCATGACCGTAGCGGGTGACGACCACGCCCTGCATCGCGACGTCCGGCCAGGCGTCCTCCAACGCCGCGGCCATGACGGCGGCGGATTTACCGCCACCGACAACGATGCACCGGCCCTTGACGGGCTTGGGGGGCAGGTGCGCGGCCAGCACCACGCGCGGTTCGGCCGCGGCCACCGCGGTGTCGAACAGCCTGCGCAATGCTGCCCGTGCCCGCGCGTCGTCGAAGTGCATGGACGAATTTTCCTCTCTGCCTGTGCGCTGAGTATGGCGAAACCCGTTCAGCCGCGCCATGTTCAAAGGCACATGTCAGGAGACAGACCGATGTCAGCAACCGATCTCGATGCCACCACCCGTATGCAACTTGAAGCCGCCGCTTTCCGCCGGTTGGTCGAGCATCTGCGCACGCGCACGGATGTGCAAAATATCGACATGATGAACCTCGCGGGTTTTTGTCGGAACTGCCTGAGCCGCTGGTACCGCGAAGGGGCGGAAGAGCGCGGCATTCCGCTGGCGGATCCGGAGGCGCGGGAAATTGTCTATGGCATGCCGTATAAGCAGTGGCAGGCCCAGTATCAGAAGGAAGCAACGCCGGAGCAGAAGGCCGCCTTTGCCAAGGCCAATCCGGGGCACTGAGCCGCCGGTTCCCGTTGTACGGACGTGGTGAGCTTTGTCCGGCGGGTGGCTGATGCGCCACCCGCCGGACAGGCTGGCCGGGGGTCTTAACTCAGGGGGCAGACCGAATGCCCTTGGCCTCCGCCTCCGCGATCAACCGGGTGGCGTCTTCGGCTAACAGCATGCGCTGCGCCACCAACCCCGCGGCCGCCTTGCGAACCGTGGCCACATAGGCGTCCCGGGTGGGGTAGCGTTCTTCCAGCGACGGGCGGGAATCCCCGGTTGCCTCACGCTCCACTTTGGTTGCCGCGAAGGGGATGAAGCTGCCGGACAAGGTGCAGAACCCGTTGGTGAACCAGTCGTCGCGGAACAGGTTCCAGCCGGTATAGGTGCCGAGGGGCGCTTGCACATAAACCGCGCGTACCCCGCCGATATCATTCCCATCGGTGTCCACCTGCGGCACCAGCGCGCCGTAGCGGGCGGTGCCGGCACCGGGTGGTTCTTTCGAGGTCACGCCGCTGATCTCACCGGCTTTATAGCCCGGCCCGCGGTCGAAGACCGGCAGCGGGTTATGCACGCCCAGGAAGCGGACCGCCGGTCTGCTGACCCCGCCATATTGGTTGGCGGGAATGGCGGGGAAATTCACCGCATCGGGCGCCACCAGCGTGCCCGCGGCGATGCTCGGCACGACGGAGGCCGGGGGCAGCTGCCCGTCCCGCACCCAATGCGTCAACCCATCCAGCACCGCCCGCATGGTCCAGGTCTGCGGATTGGGATTGCCTTGCTGGTAGCAGGACCCGAATGGCGCCCTATCCGGCAGAGGCAGCGGCGCCGGCGCATGCTGGGTGCCCGCCATGATATAGGTGCGCACAGTGGCGGGGTCAGCGACGTCGCGCATCCCCAGCGGATCGGTCAGCCCAAGGCCTTGCCGACCCTCCCACATCTCCAGCACCGTGGCGGCATGGGCGATGAGCGGGCAGGTATCGGTGGCCTTGCAGCGATCCAGCACCCCCTGGGTCCGCCCGGTCAGCGGGTCGGTTTGGCGGGCGTAGCTGAACGGAAACTCGTAGGCGGGATAGAGATGGTCGACCTGATCGTTCCAGCCCCGCCCGGGTTGGGCGAAACGGATGTTCAGGGCCAGCAGGCCGCCGCCGATATGCGGCAAAGCGGCGTCAAAGGCGCGGCCCCCTGATTCCGCCTGATTGAACCCCAGATGCAGCATGGTGCGGATGAACCGGCCACTCTGCGACGTGCCCATGATCACGGCCTTTGTCTTCGGCCCATGCGCCACCGGGTTCGCGGTGCCGGCATCGTCCCGGTCCTTGGATTTCAGGAACGTGCCGAGATCGCGCGCCGCCACCATGCCGAGGCCCAGGACCAGCGGGTCTTTGGCGCGATAGACCACTTCATACAAATGCCCCGGGGCAAAGCCGGCGGGCAGGCAGAGTTTGCGGGGATCCGGCTGGGTATCCTCGCAACCGCCGAACCGCCACTGGTCGTTCGGGATCGTAATCCGCGGCGCGTTTTCCTTCGCCCGCACCGTCAGGGTCGGCCGGAACCCATCGGCAAAGGCGGTGCGGTTGTCGATGTTCGCGGTCGCATAACCGGCATGGGTGCCGGTGGTGAACCAGCCCCCCGCCAGGGGCATCGTGGTGGCGGGGGCGGTTACCATCAGCTCCGACCGGACCGTCCCGACGATGGCCGTGCCATCCGGATTGCGGGCCACGGGTACGGTCATCGTCATCCGCCCGCCACCGGGCCGCACGTCGCCCTGCCAGGCGAACCAGACCAGGGTATAGCCCTGGCGTTGCAACCAGCCATCACCCGCGGTCTGGACCGCGTTGTTGGCCGGAACATTCGCCGCGACATCGGCGTTGAACAGCGGCAAAGCGCCCTTGTTGCCGCGGTTGATCACATTGAACAGCAGCACATTGTTCGCCGCCTTCGGATCCGCCGGACGCAGGATCGTCACGTCGGAGGCGTATTCCACCATCCCCCGGGCGTTGCGCGGCGCCAGCGACAGGTCCTGGACTGACGCATTGGCCGCCGATTTCGGGTCGACTTCGCCATGGGCGATGCCGGTGACCAGCTCATAAGCGCCCGTGCCTGGGAAGGCCTGACCGGCGAAAGCCGGCTCGGTACGCACAATCTCAAACCGGACGACCCGGGCCTGGGTTGATAGTGCCAGAAGCGTCTGACCGGCCGCCGCGCCGGCGATGAGCGCGGCATGGATGGTGCGCATGAATGGTTCCCCCCGATTTTAGGCCCAAATTCTAACGCCGTATCCTGACCCTGCAAACCGCCCAATGGAGGTTTGCCGCCGCCTTACCCGCGATGGGCCGGTGTGAAAGGTTGTTGACCCGGAGCCGCCTGCCCGCTACCTCGCCCGGCTCATGCGCGGAGGGTAACCATGGCTGTCAGTCCCGTCGAAACCGATGAAACCAACACCGGCGGCATCGCAGCCGATCGGCTGCGCAGTCTGGTGGATCGGATCGAGCGACTGGAGGAGGAGCGCAAGGCCCTCGGCAGCGATATCAAGGACATCTATGCCGAGGCCAAGTCGGCCGGTTTCGATGTCAAGGTGCTGCGCCAGCTCATCCGCATCCGCAAGCAGGAGCCGGCGGATGTCGAGGAGCAGGAAACCATGCTCGACGTCTACCGCCGCGCCCTTGGGATGTAATCGACCTTACGACCCCAGCCGGGTGATGCGCCCGGCGGTGAGGCCCCCGTCGATCACCAGCTCCGACCCCGTCACGTGGCTGGACATGTCGGAACACAGAAACAGGATGCCGTCCGCGATTTCCTTCGCCTGACCCGGCTTGCCCAGCGGGACGGAGGCAGCGGCGATCTTGTCGGGATCGAGCGGTGCATTGGCACCCGGCGGCAGCTTGCCCCAGATCGGCGTGGCGATGATGCCGGGATGAACGGAATTGACCCGGATGCCGTCGTCGGCCTGGGCGCATTCCAAAGCCATCGATTTTGCGAACAGCCGCACCGCGCCTTTGGTGGCGCTGTAGCCGGCCAATCCGGCGGACCCGCGCAGGCCTGCCACCGATGACAGCATCACGATCGAACCGCCATGCCCGGCGCGGCGCATCGCGGGGATGCAGTATTTCACCGACAGGAACACACCATCGACGTTGATCGCCATCTGCCGCCGCCAGGATGCGAGCGACATGTCGATGGCCGACCCCATGATTCCGATGCCGGCATTGGCGACCATGATGTCGAGGCGCCCGAATGCCGTTTCAGCGGCTGCGATGACCGCCGGCCAGCCGTCTTCTTCCGTGACGTCATGATGGAGGTACACCCCGCCCACTTCAGCCGCCAGCGCCTGGCCGGCCGCGTCGTCGAGATCGGTGAGGACCAGCTTCGCCCCCTCCCGCGCCAGAGTGCGCGCCGTGGCGGCACCAATACCGGACGCCGCGCCGGTGATGATGCCGACTTTGCCGTCGAGCAGACCCATGATCGTTTCCCCCTGTGTTGACGGCGCCATTGCACCAACAGACGCAAGCGGGCGCAACCGGTGGCCGGCAAAGTGTGGCTAGCTCGTGATCTGTCCGGTGTTTGTAGCTCGTGACGTGTCCGGTCATCTGCCCTGTGAGGAACGGGGGCACAGATGGACCGGGCACGCATTCACGAAGGGATCCGTCGGATGCGTTTTTCCGATGTGTTGGA
>CAIXEA010000090.1 GCA_903918315.1 uncultured Acetobacteraceae bacterium
CCACAACCAGCGCCCAGTCGTCGTCCGTCATCCGTGTCAGCATGGTCGGCTCCCTGAAACCGACCTCCTATGAGTCAGACAACAGAGCGCGCCGGAATCCCCAAAAATGGCATATCAGGGATTCCGTCCACACGGCCTAACTTCACACCCTATCGTACCGCCCGCCTGAGTAATTGCATGCGGATTTATGATTTTCAACTCATCGTTGAATCCGCGCGTATCGGACCATCTGTTGCATAATTGGTGCGTTACGGCGTGCCGGTGCCAGGGGCCAGATCAGGGGCCAGATCAGGGGCCAGGTCAGGGGGGCTGATCAGCCGCGGGGTGCCTTGCGCTCACGTGGGAATTCAGGCGTGAGGATGGCTCAAACAGCGAACGCCGACTCGGGATCATCCCACCCCCATGCACACGCCGTACACCACCCTCGACCTGAGCCGTATCTTCGACGCCCGCACCATGACGCGCGGGCGTACGCTGGGCCTCGCCGGCGGGGTGGAGGTGCAGCTGAACGGGGAGACGATCACCGGCACGGTCAAGGACAAGGCCGACACCCACACCGTCAGCATCACCCCCAGCCTCCTCGGCCGGCGGGTCATGTTCGACAATCAATGCAGCTGCCGCTTCACCGGCTGCGTGCATCTGGCCGCCGCCGCCTGCGCCGCGCTCGATTCCTTCCCCGCCTTGCGCAAGGCCGAGCAGCAGACCTTCCTCGATACCCTCACCACCGCGGCCCCGGTCAAGGAGCGCCAGCGCCTGGTCTTCGAGCTCGCCCCCGCGGATCCGCCCTTCGCCTGCGCCGTCACCTGCATGCTGGTGGGCGAACGCAGCGGCGCCATCACCCCCATCAGCCCCCGCGCCATCGCCGCCGACATGGCATTGGACGATCGGCTGCGCGACGTCGCGAGTGAATTGGGGGAGGGGCCGGACAGCCGCACCCTGGTCCGCCCGACCTCGGTCGTGGACCTGCTGCATGCCCTGATCGAAAGCGGCCAGGCCCGCTGGCATGCCGGGGGCAAGGCGCTGATCAAGGGGGAGACGCGGTTCTTCCCCTCCTCCGCGGCCGCGATCTTGCCGCCGCGTTCGGGCGTGGTGGTGGCCGATTCCGGTGCCTGGTATGTCGATGCCACGACCGGCGCCGTCGCGCGCATCCGTATCCAGGCCGCCCCGCCGCCGAAGCCGAACGTCACCGCCCCGCCCGTCATGACCCCCAGCATTCCGGCCCCGCCACCGCGGCGCCGGGTCGAGCCGGCGGCGATCAGCGAGCAGGTCATCGTCGATCGCCCCATGACCCCCGTCCTGCGCCTGACCCGCCTGCCATGCCCGGACGAGTTCGGGCGCATGCAGCAGATCGACGCCTTGCTGCTGGAATTCGATTACGACGGCGGCAGCGTGGCCTTCGACGACGACCGCCAGTTCGTGCGCGCCAACACCGCTCTCGGCCCGGTCTTCGCCCGCCGCGACCGCGCGGCCGAGGCGCAGGCGGTCGAAGCCATCCGCCAGGACGGGCTGGTGCAGATGCGCATGGCCACCGGCAAATCCGAAAAAGGCCGCATGGTGTTCGTCTTCCGTGGCCGGGACGCCGCCGAATCCTGGCAGGCCTTCATCGCCGAACGCCTGCCCACCTTGCAGGCGCTGGGCTGGCGCAATCAGGTCGACACCGGCTTCGGCCCGCGCCTGGTGCAGTCCGTCGGCACCTGCGACCTCAAGATCGAGGATGCGCCGCAGGGCGCCTTCGCCCTCGATTTCGGAATCGAGATCGACGGCGCCCGCCATCCGCTGCTGCCCATTCTCATGCGGCTGCATGAACGCGGCGGGATGGACAATGCGCGGGTCATCGGCGGGGAGGTGATCACCAGCCTCGACGACGGCCGCATCCTGAAGCTGCCGGCGGAGCGGATCGCGCGGCTGCTGGCGGTGATCGAGGACATGATCGACGCCGCCAGCCGCACCAGCGGTGATACCATGATCCTCAACGCCACCGCCGCGCATACGGTGCTGGATCTGGAGGATGTGCTGACCACCCGCTGGCAGGATGGCGCGGCGATCGCCGCCAGCCTCGCCCGCTTCCGCGCCATGGAGGACATCCCCGAGGCACCGCTGCCCGCGTCATTCAAAGCCGCGCTGCGACCCTACCAGCAGCAGGGCGTGAACTGGCTGCAGCACCTGCGGGAGAACGGGCTGGGCGGGTTGCTGGCCGATGACATGGGCCTGGGCAAAACCGCCCAGACCATCGCCCATATCGCCATCGAGGAAGCCTCCGGCCGGATGGAGAATCCGGCGCTGGTGATCGTGCCGACGACGCTGGTGCCGAACTGGAGCGCGGAACTCGCCCGCTTCGCCCCGCATCTGCGCGTCGCCGTGCTGCATGGGTTGGATCGCCATGAACGCCGGCGCGACCTGACCGGCATCCATGTGGTGATCACCACCTATACCGTGCTCAGCCGTGACATCGACGACATGGCCGAACTGCCCTGGCATCTGGTGGTCCTCGATGAGGCGCAGGCGATCAAGAGCGCGTCCTCCAAGGCCACGATCGCGGTCTGCCGGTTGCGGACCAACCACCGCATCTGCCTGTCCGGTACGCCGATTGAGAACAACCTCGGGGAGCTGTGGTCGCAGTTCGCGTTTCTGATGCCGGGCCTGCTGGGCACCCGTAAGGCGTTCACCAAACGCTTCCGCACCCCGATCGAGAAAGACGGCGACCCCGTGCGCCGGCGGCAATTATCGCTGCGCATCCGCCCTTTCATCATCCGGCGTACCAAATCCGCCGTCGCCACCGAACTGCCGCCCAAGCACACCATCCTGCGCCGCATCACGTTGGCCCCACGCCAGCGCGAATTGTACGAAACCATCCGCGCCACCATGCATGAGCGGGTCACCGAGGGCATCGCCGCCCGCGGTGTCGGCCAAAGCCAGTTCCTGGTGCTGGATGCGCTGCTGAAGCTGCGCCAGGTCTGCTGCGATCCGCGGTTGCTGAAATCCTCCGCCGGCCCGGCGATCGAGCCGTCCAGCAAGCTCGACGATCTGCTTGAAATGGTCACGGAAATGATCGCGGAGGGACGGCGGATCCTCCTGTTCTCCCAGTTCACCTCGATGCTGGATCTGATGAAGCCGGCCCTGACCGCGGCCGGGGTGACTTATGCCGAACTGCGCGGCGACACGGCGGATCGCGCCGAACCGGTGCGGTGTTTCGAAGCGGGGGAGGTGCCGCTGTTCCTGATCAGCCTCAAGGCCGGGGGCAGGGGGCTGAACCTCACCTCGGCCGATACCGTCATCCACTACGACCCCTGGTGGAATCCCGCGGTGGAGGATCAGGCCTCCGACCGCGCGCATCGGATCGGGCAGACCAAATCGGTGTTCGTCTACAAGCTGATCGCGGCCGATACGGTGGAAGAGCGGATCGTTGAGCTTCAGGAACGCAAGGCGGCGCTGGCGAGCCTGGCGCTGAGCGAGGACGGCATGGCGCTACCCGCGATGGATGCCGGTGACATCGATTACCTGTTCGGTGCGACCCCGGACCTGCTGGCGGCCTGAGAGCGCTTCTATCAGCCGCTTACCCTTTGCCGATCACGCCCAGTTCGTCATGGCCCGGCCTGTCCGGGCCAACGCCGCCCGCCTTTTGCCGCGAGGGGTAACCAGGACCAGCCGTGCCATGACGTTTTGAGCGGGGCGTGATGGGTCGGTACCTTTGCCGATCATGCCCCGTTCGTCATGGCCCGGCCTGTCCGGGCCAACGCCGCCCGCC
>CAIXEA010000091.1 GCA_903918315.1 uncultured Acetobacteraceae bacterium
CACAACCAGCGCCCAGTCGTCGTCCGTCATCCGTGTCAGCATGGTCGGCTCCCTGAAACCGACCTCCTATGAGTCAGACAACAGAGCGCGCCGGAATCCCCAAAAATGGCATATCAGGGATTCCGTCCACACGGCCTAGCATGTAGCACCCTTCAAGGTAGCCGGGGCTGATGATATCCGTCGCGAGCAGCCGATCCCATTGGAAATTGGCAAGGGCTTTGAAGAATATGCCAGAGCGGTGCAAGGTGCGCAGGCCGGCCGAGGCCGCGTCCCGCTCTAATGTGTCGAGTGAATAGGTGGTGCGATGACCATGCTCCCGCTCAGCGGGCGTCACAGCGGCATTGTGCGAGATTAATCCCATCTTCACGGCGATCTGGCGGGATGGCGCATTCGCGTTCGGGCAGACCAGGAAAAGCCTGCCTGTGTCACTGAGCCATTCCAGGTTAATCCGGCGGAGCAAGGCAACGGGATCGTCGAGATGCTCCAGAACATGGGTCAGCACGATATTGTCATAACGGCGCGGAAGTTGCGCGGATTCGAAGGTTGAATGGACGAAGGTCGCTCGCCCGGGCAGACTGGCACGAGCTTCATCGATGGCCGCTGCAGATGCCTCCACGCACGTGACGTCATCAGAATGGGCCAGAAGGCGTTGTGTGAAATCACCTTTATAACTGCCAAGTTCGAGGGGCGAGCCGGGGAGGAAAAAAGGTGTGAAGGAGCGAATCATGAATCCGTGCATGACATCGAAGTCAAAATTATAGGCGTATTTGCGGGACCCCGTGTCAGTAATCTCAGTGTCATAATCGCGTGTTATATTCATAGCGTGTCGTGATCTTTCCAATAGCAGGCAAACTGGTCGAGGTTGGCAATCGATGCTACGCGCCGGCGCATGGTCGTTCAAGGGCGGGTTGGACGGGAGGGCGGGTGGCGTCCATTAACTGTCGGAAGTTCGCGTATCATGGTGAGGTCTTGCTCCTCGCTTTGGCCAGGGCGAAAGCCGTGTTTCGCATAGAGCTGCCTTGCGATCTGGTTTAGTTTCGCCACCCGCAGGGTCACCTGGGTGAATCCAAGGCCGGTCGCGTGGCCGAGGCAGAGGTCCATCAGGCGGAATCCGATCCGTTGGCCTTGCCGATCGGGCAGGACGCTGACGCTGGAGATGAAGACTGTCCGTGTTTCGGGGCGGTTGAAATAAGCGGCGACCAATCCCACCAGTTCGGGGCCGGCCCATGCTTCGAACCGTGTTGCGAAGTTCGCCAGCCTTTCGGCGTAATCCCGGATTGCGACGCGTTGGCTCAAGGGTGGGACGAAGTGCGCATCACAGGCGGCCAGATGGGTCGCGATGTCGTCTGTCGCCGCGCGGTTCAGACAAAAATCGATGGCATCCATCATGGCTCCATCACCGCCAGACCGAAGCCGTATCGGCCGAATTGGTTCCCATTATATAGTAAATAAATACGTCCCTGATTTACAAAGAGATGTGGATAACATTGCATGTCGCTGTCCCAGTCGCCTGGTGTTATCGTGAGCGGGATCATCATGTCATCGCGAGTCCAGACCTTGAGGTCGTCCGACCAAGCGTGGCCGATACGATAGCCGCGATCGGGTTTCGTCCGAAAATCGAATGACTGCCGATAGCAGAAGGCCATGTGATGGCGGCCGTCAATTTCCACCACGGACGGCAGCGCCTGACTTTCGTCCTTTCCAATACGGTCGGGTATGATTTGCTGACCCTCGTCCTTCTGCCAGTTTATACCGTCGTCGGACAGAGCATGCCCAATCTTGTAGGTCCGGTCTGGTGGAGAATTTGCCGAGAAATTGCGCCATTCCGTACCGAAGATGTACCACATATGCAGCCGACCCAAAGCGGCTTTAACGAAACCATCTCCAACCAGGCAGGGTTCTTGAAGAGAGGCCGACAGCACCGGGCCCTCACCAACGCGCTGAAATGTCTCGCCGTGATCGTAACTTGTTGCCAGACCGATGCCGGTTTCGACAGAAACGGAAATGCGGCGGCTCCAGCCGCAGGTATAGGCATGAATGCTATTTTCGTGTCGGAATACGTGAAATGGAAATATACCGTGTTCATCGAATGCGCCCAGGCCACCGAGCGGGATCACTTCATGAGAAGATATGCGAATCAACCGCCGAAAACACGGGTCGAAGTCGGCGAAGGCAACATGACTGAGCATTTTGCCGTTCAGCGGGTCCGCCGCGCGTGTTGAGAAATAGACGCGAACAAAATCGTCGAATACCAGTGTCTGGGGTGACTGCGCGAATGCGGTGCAGCCGTTTGGTAAGGCATGTGCGGTTGGATCGAAAATACGTCCTAGCTTCTTCCATTTCATCGTGCGGTCTCATTCATCTTTCAAGAAGTGGGCCTGTCATGCCAATTGCCCGTCAAGTACTGCCAAGCCGAAACCATGTCGTCCAACCTGGTTGCCGAGGTAAGCAAGATAGATCTGGCCATTCAATTCGAAGACGTGCGGGTAGCTGACCATCTCGCTGTCCCAGCCTTCGTTCGATATGTCGATGCCGCAGCGGTCGTCGTCGCGGGTCCAGTTCTCGAGGTCAGAACTGTAGGCATATCCGATGCGATAGCCGAATTCCCGTGAGCGGTAGTGGCTGCTAAAACGATAACAAAAGAACATGTGATAGCGCCCGTTGGCGTAGAAGACATCGGGGCTCGCTTGCGCTTCGTCCGGTTCGATGCGGCTTTCGATCAGGTCGCGATTGCACTTGCGCCAGTTCAGGCCGTCGTCGGAGATCGCCATCCGTATCTTGTAAATGGGTTCCGGACGGCCATCGACGCGCTTCCAGGCTCGCCCGGCGATGTAGAATAGCTGCCACTGGTCAGCGAACCGGCGGATTTTCGGACCACTCAATACGAATGGTTCATTAAGCGAATAGGGCAGGACCGGGCCGGGTCCGTTCTTGGTGAAGGTACGCCCGCCGTCATGGCTGGTTGCAACGCCGATTGCGGTGTTGAATGGCGTGGACTCGCAGCGTGTCCAGCCGGCGTAATAGGCGCGCAACCCGTCTTCGCACGGGATGACGGATACGGGATAGGTTCCGAACTCGTCGAATTCCCCCAAGCCGCCGAGCGGCAGGATCGGACCGTCGGCCAGGGCAAGCACCCGGGTTGGATCATTCCGGTCGAGATCGACGTAAGCGGAATAGGACACATATCGCCCGTTTGCATCGGCGGGTGGTCTACAGGAAAAATAAACCCTTAATCGGTCGTCCATCAGCAGGGTCGCGGGGGCCTGCGCGAATTCCTTTAGCCAGGGGCGCCCGGCAAAATCCACCGGATCGAAAATTTTTCCAATTTTATGCCATTTGAACATGGGTTACTCGTATTTCCAGCCTGATTGCAGAATTGCCCCAATTGTCTCGGATGAATTAAACATCATAACATCAATGATAGATAGCCATGGAACGAAGGGCGCTTTGAATTGTTGGTACTCGAAGGGTATGGATCGCATGAAGCGCAATTCGACTCCTCGTTCGGCAAATGCCAATTTTGAATAGAGGTCCAGGCCGCCGATGGGATTGACGTAGACCTGGGCGTGGGTTTCGTCGCAGAGGGCCAGTATTTTGTCTTGTGCCCTGAGCGAATGATCGATTGCGAACGTCGATGAGACCCGAATCCGTGTCGTTATCGAAAGATGATTGCAGATTTTTGTGATCGAATTCACTGTGAACTGAAAAAGATTGTGGTCGTTAAAAAGCAGAATGTCTTCGAGAAGACAGAAAATATCGCGGAAGAAAGGCGCCCTGCGGTACGCATTCTTGATCTGTGATAGCAATTTATGTGGATCAAAGTCGGTCGCCAGACGCCGATCGGCTACGAAGAGCGAATCTGAAGCAGTCTTGAGCGGAAGTGACAGTATGACGTCCTTGCCATCGCGCAGAATTCGATTGCGGTTGATCCAACCCCGTTTGGTATATTTGATATTATCGTAGACGATAAAGAGGTCGGTGTTGGCGATCAGCTGGAAATAGCCTATATAGGGCATAAAATAGGGCTGCATGATTGCAAGCCTCATTTGTGTCCGCCCTCTGACAGTTTGCGGATGATCGAGCAGATCTCGTCGACAATTCCGATGTCCAGATCGGGAAAGATCGGAAGGCAGAATACTTGTGCCGCGGCGGTTCGGGCAGCGAGCAGATGTTCTGGCTTTGAGGATGGTAAACCGCGATACATCGAAAAATCTGAAATGAGCGGATAGAAATAGCGCCGTCCGATAATTTTGTGTGATTTTAGAAGGTCGTTGAGCGAATCGCGGGATATTGGAAAACGGTCATCAACCAATATCGGGAAATAGGCGAAGTTACGGCGGGTTTCGCCTGCTGGGCTCAGGCATGTAATCCCGCGCGCTCCATGTAGACGCATGCGGTAGGCGGCGTCGATGTGCCCACGTTTTTCGATTTGCTCATCCACGTATTTGAGTGCAGCAGTCCTAGCGCCGAGTTGAACTCGCTCATTTTGCCATTGATGCCGATAGCTACGACATTGGTCTCACCGGCGTGACCAAAATTCTTGAGGTAGTCGATGCGGGTTTTGCTTTTCGCGTCCGGACAAATGATGGCGCCGCCTTCGAACGTATTGAAAACCTTCGTGGCGTGGAAGCTGAGCACCGATAGATCGCCGTGGCGCAGGATGCTACCGCCCTCGTCGCGCACCCCGAATGCATGAGCGGCATCATAGATGACCCGCAGATTATAGGTATCGGCGATCCGTCCAATGGCTTCCACGTCGCACGGGTGTCCATAGCAATGGACCGGCATGATGGCCGTTGTTTGCGGCGTGATGGCTGCTTCAATACGGGTTGGGTCGAGGTTCAGCGTGACCGGATCGATGTCGACGAAGATAGGTCTGAGGCCGTTCCAAAGAAGTGAATGTGATGTCGCGACGAATGAGTACGGCGTGGTGATGACCTCGCCTGTGACGCGCAAGGACTGCAGCGCGGTGATCAGCGCGATCGTGCCATTGGTGAAAAGGGCGATATGCTCCACGCCAAGATAATCGCACAGGGCCTGTTCGAGTTGTTGATGGAATGGGCCACCATTGGCGAGGATGCGGCTGTTCCAGATCTCCTGGAGATAAGGCAGGAACTCTTCGAGCGGCGGCAGGAAGGGCTTGGTAACATAGGTCGTGCTATCAGCCATGGTTGCCTGCTTCGCATCTTTCACGCTGGATTTGTGGCGGTTTTGTCATACAATCCTGATCTGCCGGAGACGGCCTGGCCAGCGCCATGCTGCCATGCCCCGTGAGCGGCGTATAGTGAATGGCGCTCGGTTGTTGGGGGCAGGCGGTCCAGGCCGTCCAGGCCGTTGGCTCTGGCCACCCCATCCCCCCTGGACAATTCCCCCCCCCCACCGCATAGGACCGAACGACGCAGACCTTAGGACTCCCGCGACACGCCCATGATGTATTTCAGCCGCCTGAAGACCTACGCGATCCTCGGCGCCTGCCTGCTCGGCCTGCTGCTGTGCGTTCCCAATCTCATGCGCGCGCCGAACGGCTGGCTGCCGTGGCGGACGGTGCATCTCGGCCTGGACCTGCAGGGCGGCAGCTATCTGCTGCTGGAAGTCGATATGAAGGCCGTCGTGAAGGAACGCCTGGACAGCATGGTGGACGGGGTCCGCCAGGCTCTCCGGCCGAGCGGCCTTTTTTACCAGACGCTGGAAGCCCAGACCGATCAAAATCGCGTGCTTCTGCGGCTGCGTGACCCGGGGAAGGTCACCGCGGCGCTCGGCCTGCTCAAGCCGCTGGTCTCGTCCGATAATCCCACCGGGGTGCCCGACGTGCAGCTCCTGGCGCAGGATGATGGCAGCATCACCTTGACGTTGTCGCCGGTCGCGCTGCACAGCCGGGCCGCAGGGGCGGTGCAGCAATCGATCGAAATCGTGCGTCGGCGCATTGATGAAACCGGTGTGGTCGATCCCCAGATTCTACAGCAGGGGGAGGGGCGAATCGTTGTCCAACTTCCCGGTATCGGCGATCCCAACCGCATCAAGCAGTTGATCGGCAAAACCGCCCATATGACCTTCCGGCTGGTTGATGAGACCGCGACCGCCTCCGCCAGCGGCCTGGCGCCGCCGGGTGTTGATTTCCTGCCGATGGCCGATCGCGGCGGGGAGAAGATCGCTGTCCGCAAGCGCATCGATGTTGATGGCGCCGATCTGACGGATGCGCGGGCCGGGACGGATTCCCAAACGGGGGAGTGGGTGGTGAATTTCACCTTCAACTCCACCGGTGCTCGCCGCTTCGGCGATATCAGCAAAGCCAATATCAACCACCGCTTTGCCATCGTGCTTGATGACAAAGTCATCAGCGCGCCGGTCATTCGCAGTGCGATCACCGGCGGGCGCGGTCAGATCAGCGGCTCGTTCACCGCCAGTTCAGCCAATGACCTGTCGGTCCTGCTGCGCGCCGGGGCGCTGCCGGCGCCACTGACGGTGATCGAGGAACGCAGCATCGGTCCCGAACTGGGCGCTGACAGCATTCGCGCGGGCGCGATCTCGCTCGCGGCGGGGTTTATCCTCGTGATTGCCTTCATGGGGGTGTTCTACGGGCTGTTCGGCTGGTTCGCGAATTTGGCGCTGCTGGTCAACCTGGTGCTCATGCTGGCGGTGATGTCGCTGATGGAGGCGACTTTGTCGCTGCCCGGCATGGCCGGTATCCTGCTCACGCTCGGCATGGCCGTGGACGCCAACATCCTGATCAATGAGCGCATCCGGGAGGAGCAGAAGCTCGGCAGGCCGCCGTTGCAGGCGCTGGAACATGGGTTCAGCCGCGCCTTTCATACCATTTTTGACAGCAACGCGACCGCCTTCCTGGCGCATGTGATGCTGTTTGCCTTCGGCTCCGGCCCGGTGAAGGGCTTCGCCGTCACGATTACCCTGGGGATCGCGACCTCGATGTTCACATCGTGGATGCTCACGCGGTTGTTGGTGGCGCGCTGGTATGTCGCGCATAAGCCCAAGCTGTTGCCGGTCTGAGGCCTGTCATGTTCATCAAACCCCGTCTTCGCCTTGCGCCGGACAATACCCGCATCAACTTCATGCGGGGCCGGATCATGGGCCTCGTGGTCTCCGCCGTGTTGTCATCGGCATCGATCATCATGTTCTTTTACCCAGGCCTCAAACTGGGAATCGATTTCTCGGGCGGGATCGTGATGCAGGTCCGGACCCCCGGCCCGGCCGATTTCAGCCAGATCCGCAACGCGTTGGCGGCCGAACATATCCCCGAACAGGGCGTGCAGCGCTTCGGGGAGGAGACCGAGGTCCTGATCAGGTTGGCGGCCCAGCCCAACGAACAGGCAACGCAGCAGGCGGTGAACCGGGTGCGCGCGGCGCTGGAGGCCACGGTTCCCGGCACAAAGGTCATGCGCACCGATGCCGTGGGCGCGAGCGTCTCGGCCGAGCTGTTCCAGAACGGCCTCCTGGCCCTCGGCATCAGCCTGATCATGATCCTGGTCTACATCTGGTTCCGATTTGAGTGGCAGTTTGCCGTCGGTGCAGTGGTCACATTGGTGCTCGACATCACCAAGGCCATTGGCTTTCTGGCCCTGACGCGGATCGAATTCGATCTGGTGATGGTCGCGGCGATCCTGACCGTGCTGGGCTATTCCACCAACGACAAGGTGGTGGTCTATGATCGCGTTCGGGAAAATCTACGTAAATACAAGACCATGCCGCTACGCGAGCTGATCGAGCTGTCGATCAATGAGACCCTGAACCGCACCCTCGGCACCTCGATGACGGTGTTCCTGGCAAGCGTGCCGCTGGCGATTTTCGGCGGCGCGTCGATTGCGGGTTTCGCGCAGGTGATGTTGTTCGGTATCGTCGTCGGCACGTCGTCGTCGATCTTCATCGCCGCGCCCATTCTGCTGTTCCTGGGTGAGAGCCGTTTGCGCCGGGATACCGCCGCCCCTGTCGTGAAGGCGGCCGCGGCAACCGATCCTTGATCGGGCGGCGCGGGCTCGTCGCAGGCGCAGCCCTGCTGGCTGCGCACTGGTCCGCTGGTCGGCCCGCCGGCGCGGTGCGCGTCACACCCGGTATCCGGCATATGTCGATGCTGATCGGCGCGGCGCTGGGCACCGGCCTGGACGCCTCGGCCCGGGCCTTCGCGCCGCTCTTCGCCCATAGTCTGCTCGGCACCGAGGTCACGCCCCGCAACATCCCGGGCGATCAGGGGATGAGTGCCATCCATGCCTTGATCGCCGCGCCGCCCAATGGGTTGACGCTGGGATGGATGACCAGCCCCACCTTGTCCGCGCGCATGGTGGATCACAGCGGCGACGAGCCCCTGTTGCCGCGGTTGCGCCTGCTGGGCGCGGTCGAGCGGGAGCCGGTTGCATTCGTCTGCCCGGCCGCGGCGCCTTTGGAATCGGTCCAGGACCTGATTCAGCGTTCAAGCACCGATCAGGATGCGGTTCCGCTGGGCACGCCCCCGCCCGGAAGCCCGCCGCATCTGGCAGCGTTACGGTTGCAGGTCGTGGCGCAGACGCGGCTGAGCATTATTGCCTTTCCCTCCGCCGCCGCCGCCCGGCAGGCGGTGATCGCCGGCAATGTCGCCGCGGCGGCCCTGGCTCTGTCGGATGTTTTCGCCGCCCTTCGGGACGAAAAGCTGGTGGGTATCGGCATCGCCGCCCGCAAGCGGTCCGAGGCTTTGCCCGATGTCCCGGTGCTGCAGGAAGCGGGGGTGCCGCTGTCGGTCACCATTCGGCGCGGCCTGGTCGCGCCGGCGGGCCTGAGTGATGAGATGGCCGCGCATCTGACCGAGGCGATGCGTACCATCGTCGCCGACCCCGAGTTCCGCGCGCTCGGCGATGCCAGCGGCTTCCTTCCGGCCTGGATGGATGGCCCGGCCTGGACGGCGCAGGTGGATAAGGAACGCGGCGATCTCGCGAAGCTATGGGCGACGGATCCCTGGCTGCCGTCGAATGGCGGATAGGCCTTGCGGGTCTAAACCGGCACGTAAACCTTCCCATCGAACAGCCGCCGCGCGGTGCGGTAGAACGCACCGCTATGGGCGGTCCAATGCCCGCCCGTATCGCGCGACACATCCGCATCCACCGTCAGAATGCCCGAAGGCATGCCAATTCGGATCGAAGCGGCGGCCTGCCCGCCCAGCATCTGATGGGTCACCGTGCCCTCGATCCGGGCCGCGACCGCGGTGCAGAGCGAGGCCGTCAGGGGCAGGGCCCGGTGCGGCTGCCCATTCGACAGGAAGCGGGCGGTGAGGTCGATCTGAGACGCCAGAGTCCCCTCTCCGGACAGGGTGGGGGAGTCCATCGGTGGCGCCACGAAGCCGATGATGGGGACGCCATGGATGGTCCGGGCTTGCGCATCGTCGCGCGCGATGCCCATGGCGACCGACGCGGCCCGTCGGATGGCTTGCAGTCTGTCCAGCAAGTCCGGGTTCGCGTCCAGCGCCTCCGGCAACTCCCGCCCGGTCAGACCCAGGTCGCGGGCGCGGACTAAGACGCAGGCATTGGCGGCATCGACCATCGAAACCTCGATCGCGCCGAGGCCGGGCACATCCAGCACGTCGGTTACATGGCCCGTCGGTAGTAGCGTGCCGGTGGTTGCGCCGCCCGGTGTCAGGAAATCGAGTTTGACCGGTGCGCCGAACCCGGCAACGCCCGGGATCGCCATCGTGCCGTCGGTTGCCGCGCGTCCATCGACCAGAGGAAAGGTGGAACGGATGATCTTCTTCGTGTTGGTGTTGAAGATCCGCACCACCGCCATTTCACCGTTCGGGCGGACCAGGCCCTCATCAACCGCGAAAGGCCCGACGGCGGAGCTCATGTTGCCGCAATTCCCGCGGTAATCGACCGCGGCCTCTTTGATCTGCACCTGGGCAAAGGTGTAGTCGATGTCCGCGTCGTCGCGTGAGGAAGGCGCCAGCACGCACACCTTCGACAGCGACGATATCCCGCCCCCCATGCCGTTGAGCTGGCGGCCATTCGGATCGGGGCTGCCCATGGCATTGAGGAAGATCGGATCCCAGGCCGCGCGGTCGGGCAGATCCTTGGCATGGAACATGATCGCGCGGCTGGTGCCGCCACGCATGAACACGGCGGGTAGGGCAAGCAGCGGCATGGGTGCATCCTGTGGTTTCGCTGGCGTTGAGCCTGGGATCAGCCGGTTTTCCGGTCAAGCGCCGATGGTTGAAAACCCACCGTTGACCCCGGCGCGGCCCGGGAGCAAGGATGCGCCGCCATGATCCTGCTCATCGATAACTACGACAGCTTCACCTTCAACCTCTACCACTTCCTGGGCGATGTCGGCGCCCAGTGCGAGGTGTGGCGGAACGATAAGATCACGGTGGAGGCCGCCATGGCGCTTCAGCCGGAAGCCATTGTGCTTTCGCCAGGGCCCTGCACGCCCAACGAGGCAGGCATTTGCCTCGACCTGATCGCCGCTGCCGCGGGCAAAATCCCGCTTTTGGGCGTGTGTCTGGGCCATCAGTCGATCGGTCAGGCCTTTGGTGGCCATGTGATCCGTGCGCCGGAGCCGATGCACGGTAAGGTCAGTGCGATCACCCATAGCGGCACGGATATTCTGGCCGGCTTGCCGTCACCCTTCGCCGCCACGCGCTACCACAGCCTGATTGTCGAGCGCGAAACCATGCCCGACGTGCTGGTGCCGACGGCCTGGACGGATGACGGACTGGTGATGGCAATGCACCACCGGACCCTGCCGCTCTATGGCGTGCAATTCCATCCCGAGAGCATCGCCAGTGAGCATGGTCATGAAATTCTGGCCAATTTCCTGGCCATCGCGCGTGGCACCAACACGCCCTCCACCAAAACGCCCGCCAGGGCGGCCTGAGATCCGATGTCCAATACACTGAAACCCATCCTGGCCCGCCTCGCGGCCGGGGAGCATCTGGCCGACACCGATGCTGAATCCGCCTTCGACATCATCATGTCCGGCGACGCCACCCCCGCCCAGATCGGCGCCCTGCTGATGGCAATGAGGGTGCGCGGCGAAACCGTTGCTGAGATCACCGGCGCGGTGCGCGCCATGCGCGCGCGTATGACCGCCATCGAGGCGCCCGAGGGCGCGATCGATGTCTGCGGCACGGGCGGCGATGGGGCCGGGACATTGAATGTGTCCTCCGCCGCGACCTTCGTCGTCGCGGCTTGCGGGGTGCCGGTCGCCAAGCATGGGAACCGCGCTTTGTCCTCGCGGACCGGGGGGGCGGATGTTCTCACCGCGCTCGGGGTCAATGTGGATGCACCGATGGATCGGCTAAGCGCGATCCTGCGCGCCGCGGGATGCGTGTTCCTGTTCGCGCCGCGCCACCATCCGTCCATGCGCCATGCCGCCGGCCCACGGGTGGAACTCGGAACGCGCACGATCTTCAATTTGCTGGGGCCGCTGGCCAATCCGGCCCGGGTGCGCCGGCAACTGACCGGCGTGTTCGCCCCGCAATGGACTCGTCCGATGGCCGAAACCCTGCAGGCGCTGGGTCATGAGGCGGCCTGGATCGTACATGGCATGGGCCTCGATGAGCTGACGGTTGCCGGGGACAATCACGTCTCGGCGCTGGGCAACGGCATCATCCACGACTTCGTGATCACGCCCGAAGATGCCGGCCTGACGCGCGCGCCGATCGAGGCTATTAAGGGTGGTGATGCGGATCATAACGCCGCCGCGCTGGTGGCGATGCTGCAAGGCGCACCCGGCGCTTACCGCGATACGGTGCTGTTCAACACCGCCGCCGCGCTCATCGTCGCTGGCCGGGCTCATAATCTGCGCGACGGCGTGGCGCAGGCCGCTGGGGCTATCGCCTCGGGCGCGGCCATGAACGCGCTTGAGACACTGCGGCGCGCGACCGCGCCCTGAATGACAGGAGAGGGTCGAATGACCGAAGAATCCGACGTTCTCGCGCGGATCTGCGCTGACACGCGGGAGGAGGTCGCCCGCCGCAAGGCGATGCGCGATCTCCCGTCCCTGCGGGGGGAGATCGCCGCCGCCAATGACAAACCACGCGGCTTTGGCCGGGCGTTGAAGGCCGCCGCCGCGGCGGGCCGGTTTGGGCTCATCGCGGAAATCAAGAAGGCCTCACCGTCCGGCGGGCTCATCCGGCCGGATTTCGACCCGCCCTCGCTGGCCCGCGCTTACAAGGCCGGCGGCGCCACTTGCCTGTCGGTTCTGACCGACGGGGCCTGGTTCCAGGGCACCACGGCGCATTTGATGACCGCCCGCGCGGCGGTCGATCTGCCGGTGTTGCGCAAAGATTTCATGCTCGATCCCTGGCAGATCTTCGAAAGCCGGGCGATGGGCGCGGATTGCATTCTGCTGATCATGGCGGCGCTGTCGGATGCGCAGGCGCGGGAGTTGGAAGCCGTGGCACGCGGTCTCGATCTGGATGTATTGGTCGAAGTCCATGACGAAGCCGAACTGCACCGGGCCCTTGGCCTGGAAACCCGTCTGATCGGCATCAACAACCGTAACCTGAAGACGCTGAAGACCGATCTCGCGACCACCGAGCGGCTGTCGGAACTGGTGCCGCCGGATCGCTTCCTGGTCGCGGAAAGCGGCATCCGCGACACCGCTGACCTGCGCCGCCTGGCCGCCGTCGGCGCCGGGGCCTATCTGGTGGGGGAGAGTCTGATGCGCCAGGACGACGTGACGGCGGCGACGAAAGCGCTGCTGGGATGAGTGGCTTCACCCATTTCGATGCCACCGGCAACGCGGTCATGGTCGATGTGTCGGCCAAGCCGGCGACGCATCGCACCGCCACCGCCCGGGCGCGTGTGGTGATGCAGCCGGAAACCCTGGCGATGATCGTATCTGGCAGCGCCAAAAAGGGCGACGTGCTGGGCGTGGCGCGTCTGGCGGGTATCATGGCGGCGAAGCGGACGGCGGATCTGATTCCGCTCTGTCACCCGTTGCCCATAACGGCGGTGACGGTCGATCTGAACCCGGATACGGCCGGGAACGCGGTGGAGATCGAGGCCACCGTGCGCACCACCGGCCAGACGGGCGTGGAGATGGAGGCGCTGACCGCGGCCTCGGTTTGCGCACTGACGGTCTATGACATGTGCAAGGCGGTCGATCGCGGGATGCGGATCGAGGCATTGCGGGTCGTGCACAAGGACGGCGGGAAGTCGGGCGTGTTTACGCAGGGGTGACGGCGTTTGCGCCCACCCCGACTTGCGCCACCCCGACTTGCGATGCCCCCGATCCCCGGACAGAGTGCGGCGCATCAGCCCAGCGTCAGGACTCCCGGATCATGATCAGCGTCGAAGAAGCCCGCACCCGCATCCTTGCCGGGTTGCGCCCCACCCCGGCGGAGACGGTGGCGCTCGCCAATGCCTGGAACCGGGTCACCGCTTCCCCTGTCATCGCCCGCCTGACACAGCCGCCCGCGGATGTTTCGGCCATGGACGGCTACGCGCTCCGCGCCGCGGACGGCACCCTCGGCGCCACGCTCACCCAGATCGGCGCCGCCCCGGCGGGGCACCCGTTCCCAGGGACCGTCGGGCCCGGCCAGATCGTGCGCCTGTTTACTGGCAGCGTGGTGCCCGCGGGTGCGGATGCCATCCTGTTGCAGGAGGACGCGACCAAGGACGGCGACTCCATCACGGTGAATGAGGCGGTGGTGCCCGGCCGCCATATTCGCCGGGCTGGGCAGGACTTCAGCAGAGGTGACACCGTGATCCCGCCCGGCCGGAAGATGACCGCGCGCGACGTGGGCCTGGCTGCCGCGGCCAACCATCCCTGGATGACCGTACATCGCAAGCCGCGCGTCGGGATCCTCGCCACGGGGGATGAGATCGCGCTGCCCGGAGAACCCATTCCAGCCGGTGGCATCGTCAGTTCCAACTCCCACGCTTTGGCCGCGTTGGTGCGTGCCGCGGGCGGGGAGCCCATCGTGATGCCGATCGCGGCGGATACGCAGGAAGCGGTCGCGGCGGTGGCGGATTCGGTGAGCGGGCTGGATTTGCTGGTCACGACCGGCGGCGCATCCGTGGGTGACCACGATCTGGTGATCTCCGGCCTGCGGACGCGCGGCCTGCTGGTGGATTTCTGGCAGATCGCCATGCGGCCCGGTAAACCCCTGCTATTTGGCCAATTGGGGCCAGTGCCGGTGCTGGGTCTGCCGGGGAATCCGGTTTCGGCGCTGGTGTGCTCGATCCTGTTTCTGTTGCCGGCTTTGTCGCGCCTGTCCGGCCTGCCGGCGGCCCCGCCGCCGACGACACAGGCTTTTCTGGGCGTGCCGGTGCGGGAGAATGACAAGCGGGCGGATCATCTGCGTTCGACGATCGACGTCGATGCGGATGGGCGGCTGATCGTGACGCCGTTCCCGGTGCAGGACTCCGCGATGCTGCTGCGTCTGGCGCGGGCGGATGCGCTGGTTCTGCGTGCGCCCTTCGCGCCGCCGCTGCCCGCGGGGGCGGAGGTGACGGTGATTCGCCTCGATTCGCTCGGCCTGTGAGGCGGTTAACAACGTTTTCCACAGGTGACGCTTGACGGCCGAAAGGGAACCAATATAGAACATCGGGAGTTGCCGGTTTGTTCCGAACCGCCCATTGGGAAAACCCCGCCATGCTCACCCGCAAGCAGTATGAATTGCTGGTCTATGTTGACAAACACCTCAAAGAGACCGGCTTCTCCCCCAGCTTCGAAGAAATGAAGGAAGCGCTGTCGCTGAAGTCAAAGTCGGGCATTCATCGACTGATTTCGGCGTTGGAAGAACGGGGTTACCTGGGGCGGCGGCACAATCGGGCACGGGCGCTGGAAGTGTTGCGGTTGCCGGACAACATGGAATCGCGCGCCGCCGCCCCAGTGCCGACGTCCTTTGCGCCCAATGTGATCCAGGGCGGGTTTTCCAGCCGCTTGCCGGGCGTGCGGGCAGCCAACGAATCCGCCGCCGTTCAGCTACCGCTCTATGGCCGCATCGCCGCGGGATTGCCGATCGAGGCATTGCGCGATAGTGGAACGATGGTGGATGTGCCGATGGCGCTGCTTGGCGGTGGCGAACATTATGCGCTGGAAGTCGCGGGCGACTCGATGATCGAGGCGGGCATTCTTGACGGCGATACGATCCTGATCCGAAAGGGTGAAATCGCTGAGACCGGACAGATCGTCGTTGCCTTGGTGGATGAAAACGAAGTCACCCTGAAACGGTTACGGCGTCGTGGCAATTCCATCGCGCTAGAACCATGCAATGCGCGTTTGAAAGCCCAGATCTACTCGGCCGATCGGGTGAAGGTGCAAGGCAAACTGGTTGGGTTGCTGCGCCGGTATTGATCGGCATGAGACTCGTCTTGCGTGCGGGGCGTTCGCCGGGATCCGTGAGGTCCCGGCGCCCCCTCGTCTGATCACTTTGGATCGTCAACGAGTGGGCTCGAATTCACCGTCATGCCCTCATCCAGGGTTGCCCGCGGCAAAATAGGGGATGTTTTGGCCCGGGGGGGCGGCGGCCCGGGTACCCAGGGCCGGCTGCCCCGCGCGGACCGATCGGTCAGGATGTCCGCGCCCGCATCGGTCAGCCAGATCGCCACGGCGCCCTCCCTCCAGACGGTGAAGCGGTCCACCACCCGCGGCCAGGGGCGTGGACAGAGGCCGCGGGCGGGTTCGGCGGATACCACGACGTCAATACCCTGGCATTCCGCTGGCTTCGCGGGCCCGGTCACCAACAAGGCCGCGCGATGCAAGCCTCCGGGATTCAGCCGGCAGGCGTCGGCCTCGCAGGACACGGCATCGGCGGATGGCCCGGGGGGAAAGGGCAGAACCGGCACGTTGCCCCAGTATTGCACCCAGGCGTCGCGCACGAACCGCGATCCCCCCTGATTTTGCTGCAGGTAAATGGCTGATTGGGCCCGAAATCCGATCAGCCGTGCGTCGGCGGAAACCAGGATGTCGGGCGGGCGCACCAGCGCCGGCGATGCCAGCCCTAGCCCGATCAGCACAATCCCCCCCAGCCGAACCCGGCTGCGCCAGAGGCCCAGCCATGCCAGCCCGAGCGACACGGTCATGAGACCCCAGGCCGGACTATGCGGCACGTCGAACGTGGCATAAGGCCAGGCGGAGACAGTTTGACCGACCCAGATCACCGCCTGGGCCCCCCAACCCATGGGGATCAGCGCCAGCCAATCCAGCCCGAACGGCATCAGCAGAAGCGCGATCAGGCCTGCCGGCATGACCCAGACAGCCGTAAGCGGCACCGCGACCATGTTCGCGACCACGAACCAGGTTTGGATATGCCCAAAGTGATAGGCGCCGTAGGGAGCGGAGGCGGTCCCCGCCAGGGCGCTCGTCAGGGCCAGAGCCACGACATGCGACGCGACCCGGCGCGGCCAGCTTTTGCCGTGCAGGGACCTCAACCAGGGGCGCATGACCTCATATCCGGCGATCAGCGCCAGCACGGCGGAGAAACTCATCTGGAATGAAACCCCGGGAACCTCCCAAGGTTCCGCCAGCATCAGCCCCACACCGGCGAGGCCCAGGGCCCGCAGCGACACCACCCGGCGGCCCGTCACGATCCCGATCGTGACCAGACAGGCCATCAGGAAACTGCGAACGATCGGGACATGCATGCCCGTCAGCAGCATGTAACCGCCGCCGGCCAGCAAAGCGGTGCAGGCGGCGATGGCCTTCGTCGGCCAGAACAGACTGGCGCGCGTGGAGCAGGCGAGGATCAGGCGGGCCAGACCCATCGTGTAGCCCATCACGATCCCGATATGCAGGCCAGCGACCGCCAACAGATGGGCGAGGCCGGAATCGCGGAATGCCGCGTGCTCCGCGGCCGGGATGCTGCTCTGGCCGCCGGTCATCAGGGTGACGCAAATGGTGCCGGCGGCACCGGGGATGGCGTCGGTGATGTGGCGGGCCACGGTTTCCCGCAGGCGTTGCAAGGCCGCAGCCGGGGCACTGGGGACGGCCTGTGCCAGGCTTTCGATCGGCCCGATCGCGTATCCAGACGCGCCGAGCCCGGTGAAAAATGCGTCGCGCTGCAGATCCCATGCCCCCGGATAGGCGGGCGCCGCCGGCGGGCGGATCAGCGCGCGCACGCGCAGCCTGTCCCCGGTCGCGGCGGGGAGCGTGTCGCCCTTTCGCAGCCGGACCCGGATGGCCCGCTGCCGGGGGGAGGGCGCATCATCGAGCCATGCCGGTTCGAAAGTGATCCGGCGGCCTTCGGGCAGCACCTCCACGCTCCGCACGATGCCGGTGATGATCGTGGCGCGTGTCGGCAGGTCGCTTTCCATCGGCGCGGCCCGGATTGTCGCGAATTGACCCGCGGTGAATCCCAGGGCGGCGAACAAAGCGGGCGCCCATAGCACCCGTGCCGCCGGCAGCCCGAGCCACCCGACCGTTGTAACGCTCGCGAATGTGAGCCCCAGCCAAAGCGGGGGTTCGGCGCGCAGCGCGAAATACCCCAGCACACCGCAGCCCATGAAGACTGGCAGCCAGAGCGGGAAACGCTCACTGTCCTGATCGAGAAACCGCGCCCAGGATGCGGCGATCACACCGGGCGGCGCGGCGTCGATGGTAGAACGCCAGGGCGGCAAGGCCGAACAGCCCGGCCGTGGAGGGCTCAGCGACCTGGCCTTGAAAGATGAAGTGCCCGTTGGCCTGGGTCAGGGCGAAGGCCGGGCCAGTGTCGAAGCCCCAGGGGTCCCCCCCTTGCAGCACAAAGCTGTCGCTGGTCAGGCCAAACCCATCGGTCCTTGAGACCCCGGAGTGGATATCGCCGTCATTGACCGAGAGTAGAACGGGGACACCGTCGAAGGTTCCATCCATCGTGATGCCGATGCCGGGACGGAGCCAGTAGGCCGGGCCATTGAAGCCCCCGACCGCGGCGGAATTATCGGGCATGGCGATGGAGACGCTGTCGCCCGGGGACAGCACCAATCCGCTCGCGGAGAATGACAGGTCACCGGCGAAGGCGGACACCGCGGATGTCGCGATCGTGCCAATGAAGGTCGCGGCGCCGCTATTTTGAATATTCACGTATCCGGTACCAGGTTCGGTAAAAGCCTGATCGATTCTATTTCCAAACGGATCGGCTGTCGCGAACGCCGTCGTAATCGTAATGGCATAACCCATGGGCTCGGCCGTCGCCGATTGGCTGGCCAGTGGCAGGAGGATAGTGGCGATGAGAAGGAGCGTGCGCATGCCCTGGGATGTACCAGGGTAAAGTTAATAAACCCTTAACGCGGGGACATTATTTTTTAAGAGGGACAGAGCCCATCGTCCTCGGCGCCAAGCCGGGGACGATGGGAGTGCGCTGTTGCCGCCGATCAGACGACCTTGCCGCTGTCCTTTTCCATGATGTGCATCTGGTTCATGTCGGCCGTGAGGGCGAGCATCTCCTCCGGCGCGGCATGGGTCGCGGGGTCGATTCGGGCGCAGACCGGAGCGCCGTCGACGAAGAAGTGGACCATCGTCTCCATGCCCATCGGTTCGACAACATCGACCAGCAGTTCGACCGGCTCGAATCCGGCTTTGCCGACTTCCCGGCGTTCCACCAGATGCTCGGGGCGAATGCCGAAGACCATCTCCTTGTTCTTGAACGGGGCATAGCGCGCGGTGCGGGCGGCTGGGATGGGGATGCTCAGGGCGGAGCCGACGCGGACGAGCAAGCCGCCGCCGCCAGCTTCCTCGATCCGGCAGGGCAGGAAGTTCATGGCCGGGGAGCCGATGAAGCCTGCGACGAAGCGGCTGGTGGGGTTGTGGTAGAGTTCCTGCGGGGTGCCGACCTGCTCGATGATGCCATGGTTCATGACGACGACGCGGTCCGCCAGGGTCATGGCTTCGATCTGGTCATGGGTCACGTAGACGGTGGTCGTCTTGACCGTCTGGTGTACCTTCTTGATCTCGGTGCGCATCTGCACGCGCAGCTTGGCGTCCAGGTTCGACAGCGGCTCATCGAACAGGAACACCTTGGGGTTGCGCACGATGGCCCGGCCCATGGCGACGCGCTGGCGCTGACCGCCGGACAGAGCGCGCGGCTTACGCTCCAACAACATGCCGATATCGAGGATGCGGGCGGCCTCATCGACCCGGCGCTTGATCTCGTCCTTGGGGAATTTCCGCAGCTTGAGACCGAAGGCCATGTTGTCGAACACGCTCATGTGCGGATAGAGCGCGTAGTTTTGGAACACCATCGCGATGTCGCGATCGCGCGGGGGGACGTCGTTGACGACATCGCCACCGATCCAGATCTCCCCGCCGGTGATTTCTTCGAGTCCGGCGATCATGCGCAGCGTGGTGGATTTGCCGCAGCCGGACGGCCCGACCAGCACGACGAATTCATGATCTGCGATTTCCAGGTCGATGCCTTTCACCGCTTGCACGCCACCATCGTATTCCTTGACGACCTTACGGACGGACACTTCAGCCATGGTGTTTCGTTTCCCTCGGTTCGAATTGTTGCGGCTGGATCAGCCTTTGGTGGCGCCCGCGGTCAGACCCGCGACATAGTAGTCCATCAGAAATGCGTAGATCACGATCGGCGGCAGCGATGCCAACAGGCAGGCCGCCATGATCTTACCCCACTGGAACACGTCGCCGCGGATGAGGTCGGAGATGATGCCGACCGTCAGAACCATCTGGTTGGACGTATACAGGTACGCCAGCGGATAGAGGAACGCACCCCATGCGACAGTGAAGGCGAAGATGGTCGCCGCGATGATGCCGGGCATCGCCACGGGGATGAAGATCTTCGTCAGGATCTGCAGATAATTGGCGCCGTCGATCAACGCGGCCTCATCCAGTTCCTTGGGGATCGAGCTGAAATAGCCGATCATGATCCAGGTGCAGAATGGGACCGCGAGGGTGGGATAGAGCAGGATCAGACACCAGACGCTGTTGATCAGCCCCAGCGATCCGACGATCTGGAACAGCGGGATGAACAGCAGCGACGGCGGCACGAGGTAGGTGAGGAACACCCCGGTGGAGAGCACACCGCTGCCCCAGAAGCCCATGCGCGACAGGCTGAACGCAGCCAGCACCGAGATCACCATGCTGACCACCACCGTCACGGCGGTGATCATCACCGAATTCAGGTAGTAGGTCTGAAAGTTGGAATAGGTGATCAGGTACCAGAAATTCTCCAGCGAGGGATGCTTCACCATCCAGGGGCTGCCGTCCTGCGCCGAAATTTCAGCGGAGGACTTCAGGCTGGTGATGATCGTGTAGAACGGTGGCACCAGGAAGATGATCACGAAGACCGCGAGGGCGGCGTAGCTGCCCCAGAGGGCCCACATACGCTGGCGATGGAGGCTGTTTGTGCCGTGCGTGGTCGCGCTCATGTCGCGATCTCCTTGGTGCGCTGGGTCACGCCGCGCAGCACGAAGAATGCCGCGAAGGCCAGGATGGGGAACATGAACAGGCTGTCGGCGGCGCCCAGCGGGATATCGCCGGACTGGATGCCCACCTGGAAGGCGTAGGTGGCGAACACATGGGTCATGTCCTGCGGCCCGCCGCCGGTCAGAATGCGAACGATATCGAAGTCGGCGAAGGTCACGATCAGGCTGAACAGCACGGTGATGGAGATGATGTTGCGCATCATGGGCAGCGTCACGAAGAACAGCTTCTGTACCGCGTTGGCGCCATCGATGGCGGCGGCCTCATACAGCTGCTCCGGCACGGATTTCAGCGCGGCGAGATACATGATCATGAAGAACGGCGTGCCGAACCAGACATTGACGGTGATGGTGCAGATACGCGCGATCCAGCCAACGCCGAGCCAGGGGACGTTTTCCAGTCCGAACTGGTTCAGGATCCAGTTGAACGCGGAATAAGACGGGTCGAACATCCACCACCAGGTCAAAGTGGACAGAGCCAGGGGAATCACCCAGGGTACCAGCAACAGGCCGCGCCAGATCTTCTGGTTGCCGCCGGGAATATTGTGCATGAGATGGGCGAGGATGAAGCCCAGGATCGCCTTGAGCACCACGGCGGTGACGGCGAACAGACAGCTTTGGAAGATCACCAATTGGAAGGTGTGGCGCTTGAGCAGGAATGCGAAGTTTCCGAAGCCGACGAAGGTCGTCATCTTCTTGTTCAGCATGCTCAGGTAGATCGCGTAGAAGGCCGGATAGATCACGAATCCGGCGATCAGCGCGATCAGCGGCAGGCACAACAGGAACGCGACCGTCGATCTCCGTTGCAGAAAGCGCTGCATCATGCCCATCGGCACCCTACCGGCGCCAGGCGACGTCATGGTCGCCGCGATGCCTGAACCATCTGCCATCGATACCTCCCTCTCCCGGACAAAGCCGGCGACGAGCCCGTGTCGCGGCTCTGTGTGTCCGGTTTCACCGGATTGATTTATGAAGCCCCCGGCCGAATCGGGTTGGCGCGGGCTTGCCCACGCCAACCCGATCGGAGGAATTACCGCGTGAAGCCGTCGAGCTCGTCCTGCGTCCAGGCGATCACCTGCGGGATCGTCTGACCGTCGCGCAGGCGCGCCAGCATCTGGTTATGGATGCCGCGGTTGTAGATCTGCACGGCGACTTCCGGCGGCGCTTCGGACGCGGTCAGCGACGGGATTTGACCGGCGGCGGCGCGGATCGGGTAGTTGTAGACGGTGCCGACGGGCGGGCCGACTTCTTCCCAGATCTTGAAGTCCGTCAGTTTGGCATAAGGCGGCAGGTCGTAGCCGGAGCTGGCGATGTCGCGCTCTTCGATCAGCGGGCGCTGCATCAGATGTTCCAGCAGTTCCTTCGCAGCGGTCTTGTTCTTGCTGAAGTTATAGGTGCTCCAGAAGAAGGTCTGCGTCGGGACGTAGCGGCCCTTGGGGCCTTTGGGCGCCGGGAAGGTCCAGCAATCGGACGCGACCGCGATGTTGTCACGCTTGGCCACGGCCCAGGCGGAGGGCGGGTTGAAGATCAGCGCCGATTTACCGGAAATCAAAGCGCGGTTATTCGAAGCATCGTCGAAGCTGACGGCATCGGCCGGATAGAATTTCAGCAGCTTCTTCATGTATTCGAGGCAGGCCATCGTGCCGTCGGACTTCAGCAGCGACTTGCCGTTCGCATCGACCAGGCCGGCGCCGAAGGACGCGAAAATCGCCCCATGCAGGTCGGTCGCGTCGGAGTTCGTCTGCCCGCCGCCGAGACCCAGCGAGAAGGTCAGGTTATCCTTCTGCGCGGCTTCGGCGTATTTCAGGAAATTTTCCCAGGTCCAGGCGTCCTGCAGGGCGTTGGTCTCGTCCTTAATCGGATACATCGCCTGCAGGTCGAGACCCTGCTTCTTGAACCATTCGATGCGCGCGCAAGCCGGCTTGGTCTGGGTGCCGCTGCTGGAAGGAACGCCGATCCAGTGGCCCTTGGACTTGCCGAGATAGGCGGCGGTGGCGGTGGGGGAGCCGTGCTGGGTGGTCAGCTTCCCGACCAGATCATCCACGGGTTCCAGATGTTCGGCGTAGTTCACCGCGTCCCAGTTCACCAGGGTCATGATGTCATGACCGGCCTTGGCCTGCGTTTCCGCGGCCGGGGTCAGCGCCAGCTTGCCACCGGAACTGGTGATGAAGTCGGCCGTCACCTCGACCTTGTTCTTCTCCGCCCAGGCGTTGACATGCTTCTGCATCACGTCGTTGCAGCCGGGCACCCAATGGTCCCAGAACCCGATGCTCAGCTTGCCAGCAGCGCCAGCCGTACGAATATGGACCAGTGGCAACGCGGCGCTGGCGGCGGCGAGCTTGAGAGCGGAGCGGCGGGTTGTCTTAAGGTTGTTTTTCACGATGTACCTTCCCTGTGACCAAGCCGATGGAGCGTCAGGGTTGAAGTCCCTGATTCACTCGGCTGAATACCCATACTCTTAGGGAAGTCGCGGACCGCTCGCAACAACAGGATCGCGCTATTTGAGGGGGCCGATCCGGCGGGGACCGAATTATCGCGCGATACCCCCCGCGAACGCTCCTGGGCTGTCACCTGGGATGATCAATCCAGAGGCTGTCAGCTTCGCCTTGGCATCGGCCATGGCCGTACCGACCGCGAGCGCCGCCGCCAGCGCCCGGCGTCCGGCCGGCGCACCCACCATCACCGGCGCGCCGTCCAACACCGAGGCCACGAAGGCCAGGTGTTCGGCGGCCAGCGAATCGTGATCATCCCAGTTGATCTCTTGCGTCGCGAAACCCGTGAGGCCTGGCACGGGCTGGCCCGGGCCATGGCCCACGACCGTGAGTTTGCGGGCCGCGAAATCAACACCAAGGTAAGTATGCTGCGCGAAAATCCGCATACGGCGTTCGGTGCGGGGGGAAATGCGGCTGGCGGTGATCGTGGCGACAGCGCCGTTCGTGAACCGAATGCGGGCGTTCGCGATGTCCTCATGCTCACTGGCGACAGCGGCGCCTACGGCATCGACGCTTTCAATCCCGCTATCGACCAAGGCCAGAATCAGGTCCAGATCGTGGATCATCAGGTCGAGGATGACTGAAACATCGGTCCCGCGCGGCTTGAAGGGGGCGATGCGGGTTGCCTCGATATACAACGGCGGTCCGGTGCGGGCCGCGACGGCCTGATAGGCGGCCGAGTAGCGTTCAAGGTGCCCGACCTGCAGCACAAGCCCGCCTTCCACCGCCAGGGCCGCCAGCTCATCCGCCTGTTCCAGTGTCGCCGCGATCGGTTTTTCCACCAGGACATGCTTGCCGGCCCGCAGCGCGGCGGCCGCGATCGCGTGATGGGTGTCGGCCGGGGTGGCGACGATCAGCGCATCGCACTGCGCCAGCAGGTCCTCGAACGGCATATGGGTCGTGCCGGCTTCCCAGGCGATCGTCTGGGCGCGCTCTTCATCGCGGTCATGGATGCCGACGAGGACCGCGCGTTCGGCGGCAGCGACCTTGAGGGCATGGTAACGGCCGAAATGGCCGGCACCGGCAATGCCGATGCGCAAAGGTGAGGGGGGGCGGGACATTGTTGGACTCGGCTATTGTGGGCCGATCCTACCCCGAACCAGCCCTGGTTGGCAGCCCCCGCACGGATGCCCGGCGTCAGGCCGGCTTGATGGTCCGCTTATCCGCCACCGACAAGGCGGCGCATCGCTTCGATGCGGTGCGTGTAGGTGTGGTGGGCCAGGACCCGCCTCTGGCCGGCCAGGCCGATCGCGGTTGCGCGGGCTGGATGGGTGCGTAGCTCGGCTTGCAGCGCGTTCAGTTCAGCCGCGTCCCGGTAAACCAGGATCTCGGTGCCGGGATCGAAGCAGCTTTCGATATCTCCCTGTGCATCCGCGACCACCGGGGTCGCGGCGATATAGGGGGCGAAATGGCGCTGGTTCAGGCCGTTGATGACATTATGTTCGTGCCGGATGTTCAGCACGCCGCGATGGGTGCGGTAGAGCGCGGCGAGTTCCTTGCCGCCGATGCGCCGCGGATCGCGGATGTGGTGGCTCAAACCGGGGGCGTCGCGCCAATCCGGGCCAAACAGCGCGATCGGATCGGTGATTTCCGCCAGCAAGGCTCGCCGATGGGCCGTGGCGGAGGCGACGAAGGCCAGATGGTCATTCCGGGCCTCCGCGGGGGCCGACAAGCCGCCGCGCGTGGCCGCCAAAGGCAGGAACACGGCGGGGGAGGCGAAGCCAAACCGCGTGTGCTGTTCAACCATCCCGGTATCGGTATAGGCAACGACATCGAACAGGGATGCCGTCGCCGCCATTTCGGATTTGAACAGATCACCGATCCAGGCAAACATCGGCGGGCGGTTGGGCAAGGCGGCGAGGCGGGTGAAGATCGCGGGCGGCAGCCAGTGATAGGGGCCGAAGGCAACCAGCAGATCGGGCTTGAAGGACCGGATGCGCCGCTCCATCAGGGTCGCCAACGGCACACCCAGGCGGGGGGAGAGCAGCCAGGGATCCAGCGTCTTGGTCAGCTTCGACGCGCGATAGGGAAAGACGGAAACCTCATGCCCGGCCAGACGCAGGTCTTCGGCCGGATCTTCCACCAGCCGCGCGACATTGTTCGTCTTGCCGAACAGGAGGACCCGCATCACCCCGCACCCAAAGTCTGGGTGCGAACCAGACGGGCGTATAACCCGTCCTGTTCCATCAGCGCGGCGTGGGACCCGACCTCGACCGCCTTGCCGGCGGCCATGGCCACGACGACATCGGCGTCACGCACGGTCGAAAGGCGATGCGCGATGACGATGGTGGTGCGCCCGGCCCGCAGGCGCGTCAGCGCGTCCTGCACCGCGGCCTCGCTTTCCGCATCGAGCGCGCTGGTGGCCTCGTCCAATAGCAGCACGCGGGGATCGCGCAGCAGCGCGCGGGCCAGGGCAACGCGCTGGCGTTGCCCGCCGGATAGGCGCTGCCCGCCGGGGCCGACGATGGTGTCGTAGCCCTTGGGGAGGGCGGCGATGAACCCGGCCGCATGCGCCGCCTCCGCCGCCGCCGCGATCGCGGCGATGTCCGCACCGGGGTGCCCCATGGCGATATTGGCGGCCACGGTGTCGTCGAACAGCAGCGCGTCCTGGCCGACATAGGCAATGCTGTCGCGCAGACTGGCCAGCGTCACGCCGCGCACATCTATGCCATCGATGCGCACCACTCCGGTTGTCGCGTCGTGCAGCCGGGGGATCAGCGCCAAGGCGGTCGATTTGCCGCCGCCGGAGGGGCCGACCAGGGCGATCGTTTGTCCCGGCAGGGCTTCAAAACTCAGGCCAGCGAGGCCGGTGCGTCCATCCGGATAGACGAAGCCCACGTCATCGAAGACCACATGTCCTTTGCCCGCCGGCAAAGGCCGGGCGCCGGGATTGTCGAGAATGCGTGGTTCCTCATCCACCACCTGGAACACGCGAACCAGGCCCGCCAGGCCTTCCTGCAAGGCGGTGTTCAGCGATCCCAACGCGCGCAGGGGGCGCGCCGCCAGCAACAGGGCCCCGACGAAGGCGCTGAAATCGCCCAGCGTGTGGTCGGACACGGTGGCGCGCCAGGCCTCGAACGCGATCACCCCCGCCACCGCCACCCCGCCCAGGACCTCCAGTACCGGTTCCACCCGCGATCGGCTGCGGGTGATTCCGAGCAGGGTGCGGTACAAGGATTGGAAGGCGGCGTTGGCGCGGCGGGTTTCCGTGCCCTCCAGCCGGTAGGCGCGGACGGTGCGGGCCTGGGCGAAGCTTTCGTTCAGCAGCGCCGCCGTTTCACCCATGCGCTCCTGCATGCCGCCAGAGGCGCGACGCACCCGCTTGCCGATGCGCTGAATGGGCACGGCGGCGATGGGGTAGAGGACGGCGGACAGCAGCGACAGCAGCCAGTCCATGTAGATCATCGAGCCCACCAGCCCGATCACCGTCACGATATCGGCGACGCCGCTGACCGCGCGCGACAGGGCGCCGCCGATGGCGGTCGCATCGGTGGTGAAGCGGGTCGCGAGCTGGGCCGGGGCCTCGCGTTCGACCCGCGCCAGGTCGGTGCGGGTGAGGTGGGCGAACATCCGCTCCTGCAGGTCGCGGATCACCAGCAGCACGAGCTGCTGCGACTGCACGTTCTGGAAATATTGCGTTAGCGCCTTCAGTGACGTGACCAGCACCACCAGCGCCGGAATCTGCCAGGCGATGGCGGGATCCTGCTTGGTGAACAGGATGCCGGCGTATTGCAGCACCAGCGGATACAGGGCCGTCGCCGCCGCCATCGCGGCACTCAGGGTCAGCACCACCGCGAGGCGGGCTTTGTAGTGGGAGACCTGCTCCCGCCAGAGGCGGATGAGCAGAGGACGGGTTGCATTGGCGTCGATCATGATAGCCCCGTCATGTGGGGGCTTGAACGCAGGCGCAAGGGGCTATTTGCGCACAGAGGGCGCGCGCGTCATGCGAGATGCAGCAACATCGCCTTGAGATAGGCTGTCTCCGGCAGATGCGGGTGCACGGGGTGGTCCGCGCCGGCCCCGCCGCTCCATAGAATGCGGCCATCCCGGCGGGCGCGGTGCAGCCCGGCCGCGATGGACGCGGCCCAGGCGTCCGCCGCCGCGTGGTGGCTGCAGGACGCGGTGAACAGAAAACCGCCCGGCGCCACCAGCATCGCCGCCAGCCGCGCCATCCGTCCATAGGCGCGCAGGCCGGTTTCCGCGTCCTTGCGGGATTTGGCGAAGGCCGGCGGGTCGCAGATCACGATGTCGAACCGTTGCTCCGTGCCCGCCAGCTGCCCCAACGCGTCGAAGGCATCGTCGCGCCGCAGCTCGATCATCCCGGCAAAGCCGTTTGCCAGAGCGGTGTCGCGGGCCTGCGCCAAAGCCGGGGCGGAGGAATCGACCAGCGTCACGGCCTCCGCCCCAGCCGCGGCGCAGCGCAGGCCGAAGGCGCCGACATGGGAGCACACGTCCAGCACCCGCGCGCCTTGCGCCAGCGCCGCCACCCGGTCGCGATTGGCGCGCTGGTCGTAGAACCAGCCGGTCTTTTGGCCGCCTGAGGTATCGACGGTGAAGCGCACGCCGCCTTCCTCCACCACCGCGATCGCGTCCTCAGCTGTGCCGGACAGGATGCGCACGTCGTCCTTCAACCCCTCCTGCGCGCGGGCGGGTGAGTCATTGCGGGCCACGATCGCCCGCAGTGGCAGCAGCGCGCGCAGGGCCGTGGTGATCATCGGCAGCAGGCGATCTATGCCGGCGGTATTGGCCTGGATCACCGCGACATCGCCGTAGCGATCGATGATCAGACCGGGGAGGCCGTCAGCCTCCGCATGCACCAGGCGGTGATACGGCGTGTCGCAGATTCTCGCGCGCAGCGCCGCGGCGGCTTCCAGCTTGCGGAACACCCAGGCCTGATCGATGGATACCGCTGGATCGCGATCCAGCAGGCGGGCTGCGATCAGGCTGTGTGGATTGAACATGAAGGTGCCGAAGCGGGAGCCGTCGTCCATCTCCAGCCGGACGAGGCCGCCTTTGTCCATCTGCCGGTAGTCCGGCTTCATCACGATCTCGTTGCTGAACACCCAGGGGGAGCCGGCGCGCAGCCGTTTCCCCTGTCCTGGCGCTAGCTTCAACGCGGGGCGTTGGGTCAAAACGGCTCCGGATAGTGGCCGGCCCAGACGCTGATCGGGGGCTTGGCGTCGGGGTCCGTCACGATGTCCAGCAGCGCCGGCTTGCCGGAAGTGAAGGCGGCGTCCAGCGCCGCGCCCACATCCTCGCCCCTGGTGACCCGGATGCCATTGACCCCGCAGGCGCGGGCGATGGCGGCGTGATCGACCTCGGTGAAGTCCACGGCGGAGGTGTGTTCGCCGAAGATCACATCCTCCGCATGCTTCTGGTATCCCAAAATCCCGTTGTTCAGCACCATCACCGTGATCGGCAGCTGTAGCCGGCGGAGCGTTTCCAGCTCTGCCCAGCTATGGGCGAAGCCGCCGTCGCCGCACAGGCAGACCACGCGGGACTGCGGCGCGGCATATTGGGCGCCGATGGCCATCGGCAGGCCCCAGCCAAGGCCGGCGATGCCGCGCGGGGTCAGAAAGCGCTGCCCGGCCCGGCGAGAGGCCAGTCCCCCCACGATCCAGATCGAGGAATAGGACGCATCCGCCACGGCGATATCGGTGGGGCGCAGCCGCTGATCGAGTTCGGCCATCACCCGTTCCGGGCGCACCGGGCCGCCGTCGCGGGCGCGGACATCGGCGACCAGGGCCTGCCATATTTCCACCGCGGCACCGATTTCGGCCTCAACCGCCGGGCGGGCGGCGGCCCGGGCACTCAGGTCGCGGCGCAGCATCGCATCCTTCAGCGCAGCCAGGGTCAGGCGGGCGTCGCCCACCAGCCGGTGGGATTCATAGTTGCGTCCCACCTCCATCGGGTCAGCGTCGAGATGGATGAAGGTGGTGCCCGGGGGGAACAGCTTCCAGCTATCGGTGCCGTTCTGGTTGGTGCGGTTGCCGACAAGCAGGACCACGTCGGCGCGGTTGATCATGGGCCGCATGCCGAAGCTGCGCGCGCCCCTGCCCATCACATAGCCGATCACGCCGAGGGTCAGCGGGTGCCCCTCATCCACCGTGCCCTTGCCCATGGTGGTCGTTGCGACCGGCAGGTGCGCTTCCTGCTGCAAGGCGGCCAGTTCAGCGCAGGCGCCCGACAGGTGCACGCCGCCGCCGGCCACGATCAGCGGGGCCTTGGCGTTAGCCAGAAGGTCCGCGGCCCGTTCGATTGCCGCCGGGTCCGCCGTCATGCGGTCGAGCGGGTAGAAGCCCAGCCGCGCCTGTCGGGGGGAGGGGGGCGGTGCGTCCTCGATCAGCAGATCCGCCGGCACCAGGATCACCGCCGGGCCAGGCCGCCCCGACCCGGCCGCGGTGAAGGCCATATCCACATAATCCTCCAGCCGATCGGCTCGGTCGATGCGGCGAACCCATTTGGCGACGGGGGCGAACATGTTCAGGTGATCCATTTCCTGGAACGCGTTCTTATCCGTTGTCGCACGGGTGACTTCCTGCACCAGCGCGACGATGGGGATGGAGGCCTTCAGCGCCTCGGCCAGCGGGGCGACCAGCAGGGTGGCGGCCGGGCCGTTCTGGGCCGTGACGACGCCGACCTTGCCGGAGATACGGGCATAGCCGTCGGCCATGGCGCCGCCGGCATTTTCCTGGCGGTAGGCGGCCTGCGTGATGCCGACATGCGGGGCGGCGAGGTGGAAGGCGCTCGGCAGGCTTTGGCCGAAGGTCACGGTGACCCCGTGTCGGGCGAAGGCCTCCGCGAGGCGGAAGGCGACGTTGGTGTTGGTGGGCTTGGGCATGGCGGTCTCTCCTTGCGGATGAGTCTACGCCGGTTGTGGATGGGGGGCTATTGGGCGCCAACCATAGGGCGGTCGCCTGATCCGCCGGTCACGCGGGAACCCCGGCCCGCCTGGCTTCCATCCATCCCTCGAACGCCTCGGTCAGGCGAGACAGCTCCGCCGGACCGACCACGCCACCCTGTCTGACATGGGGTTCCAGATCGCGGGCGACGGAGGCCAGCGAGGCCGCGCCGACGCTGTCCGCGGCCCCTTTGAGCGCATGCAGTTCCACGACCGCCTCCGATGGGGTAGCCGTAAGGGAGGGCAGACGCCGAAGGCGCTCGCGCGTTTCTTCCTCGAACATCGCGCACAGGCCGGCCAGCCGGTCGTTGCCCAGGACTTCGCGCAGCATGGCGAACGCCTCGGTATCGAGGGAGGCATGAACCGCGGCGCGGATGCCGCCGGATTCGAGAGCCGCCGCGCGCCCGGCCAGGCTATCCACCAAAGCCGTCAGAATGGCGGTACGCGAGACGGGCTTGGCAAGAAAGCGGCTCATGCCCGCGTCACGGCAGGCTTTCATATCATCCGGAAACGCATTCGCGGTCAGCGCGATGATGGGAACTCTGGCCAGCCAGCCACCCATGGTCCGCATGCGCCGTGTCGCGGTCAGACCGTCCATTTCCGGCATCCGCATGTCCATGAAGATCACGTCGTACCGATCATCCGACACGGCCCGCAAGGCCTCAAGCCCGTCGGAAGCGAGGTCGATCCGCAAATCGAAGCCCCGCAGTAACTCCATCCCGACGAATTGGTTGACCGGATTGTCTTCCACGAACAGGACGCGCACCGGGCGCCCGATCGCGTCAATGGCGGCATTCAGCGCCTGAGCGGCGTCGGTTGCGGTGGGGGCGGGCTCCGGCACCACGGTGCCCAAAGGGAGCGAGAGACGAATGCTGAATTTTGTTCCAGACCCTTCGGTGGAGGAAACGCCGATCATCCCCCCCATCTGGTCGATCAGCCGCTTGCTGATCGCCAGGCCCAGTCCGGACCCGCCAAACCGCCGGGTGATGGACTCGTCGGCCTGCGCGAATTCGGTGAACAGCCGGGCGATACGATCGGGGGCGATCCCGATGCCGCTGTCTTCGACCTGCCATTCGAGCGTGGTTGTCTGATCACCCGTCCTCACGCAGGCCAGCCGGATGTCGATGGCACCGGAGGTCGTGAATTTCACCGCATTGGACACGATGTTACTGAGGACCTGCCGGATACGCCCGGGATCCCCCTCCGCCGCGGCGGGGACGCCGGGGTCGATGATCACGTGAAAATCGAGCCCCTTGGCAAGGGCCGGGGTGCGAAAAATATCGGCTACATCCTCCGTGATCGCGGCCGGGGAGAAGGGGCGCGCCTCAAAGGTCATCCGTCCAGCTTCGAGTTTGGAAAAATCCAGGATGTCGTTGAGGATTCGCAGCAGGCCATTGCCTGAATCCCTGATCGTTTCAACGATCCGGCGATGCGGCGTGCTCAGGGAGCCATTGAGCAAAGCCCCGGCCAGCCCCAGAACCGCGTTCATCGGGGTCCGGATTTCATGGCTCATCATGGCCAGAAAGCGTGATTTGGCGTTGTTGGCGTCGTCAGCGGCCCGCTCTCGGGCCCGGGCCAAACTGGCCTCCGCCACGGCGCGCGCTTTTTCCAGTTCCGTTCGTTCGGTGCGCGCGCCCACCAGTGCATCCTGCTGGCGGAGCCAATGGGTCAGCATCGCGGCCGCGAGGACGATCGACAGCGCACAGCCGCCGGTGACGACCCCAACCAGCCAGACCATGTGCCACCAGTCGCGCAGCACCATTTCTTCGATCTGCGTGACGAGGACCACGAGTGGGAAGCCGGACAGGCGATGCGCGGCTTTGATTCGCATTCTCGAGTCACTGACCCCGGCTTCCCGCAGGACGCCCGATGGCGCGTCGCGCGCGGCCCGCCATCCCCCCAGATCGAAGCGCTGCCCGATCACCTGGCGATCGGGGTACCGTGCCAGCATGACCCCATCGTCGCGCCACAAGGTGATGGCGCTGCCCGGCGCCAGGGACACCGCGCGGTACAGGTCCTGGAAGTAGCGCAGTTCGAGCGCGCCCAGCAGCACGCCCATGAAACGCCCATCCCGTCCCTGGATCTTCCGGGCAAGGTACACCGTCCATGTTCCCGTCCCTCGATTTTGAACGGGCGCGCTGATAAAGGATGTCAGCCTGGGATCGTCCCGCAAGGCCTTGAAATAATCCCGGTCCGATACATCGATGGCGGGCGTCGGCCAGAACCGGGAGAAGTTAACAACCTTGCCGTCCGCCCCGACGATGGACAAAGCATCCAGGAACGGCAAACCGGCGAGCTTGTCGCGCAGCATCAGGTAAACGCCGCGGTCGACCATTTTTTGCCGCAGTCCGTCGGCATCGTCGATCCCCTCGGCGGTCACGGTTTCCGCCACGCTGGTCAGCAGGAGATCGACGCTTTGCAGCGTGCGCTCACACTGTTCCGATAATGTCAGGGCCACGGTGCTGATTGTCCCTTCCGCGTTGCGCAAAGCGCTTTCACGCAGGTTCAGCAGGACCGCGACATCGGCGCCAGCCAGTAACAGGACAATCACCAGCGCGCCGGCATGCAGCAGCCATAATGGCCGGCGTGCTGACTTGGTGGTCGTCTGAGCGTGATCCTGACTAATCGACATCATCCCGAAGCTGTACCCCCGGGTCCTCGGGGGCATGTCCTGACTGAGCGCAGCAGGGCCTATCACGGCATGGCCGCTCGTATCGCACGCAATCGTGTTCTATCGGCCGGGCAGCCTGAGCATGTCCGGCCAGACAGGATAAAACAGCTCAGGCGTAAGTGTCGCAATACAATTTGTTACAAAACTCTTAATTTTTGAGCAATCGGACTGGATGACTATTGAAGTCATCGGCTTTTGTTGAGGCCTCATGCGCCCCGGCCAGCGCCCGGCCGCGACAAAAATGCCCGTATCGCCTCGATTTGCGCGCCGTCCATAAGCGTCGGCGCATGCCCGGCGTGGGGGATGGTCAGCACCTCGGCCCCTGAAGCGGCCATGCGCGACAGGGTGTCCGGCATCAGGACATCACTATTGGCCCCCCGGATCGCCAGGACCGGCGCGGTGATTCGGGGCCAGAGCGGCCAAAGATCCACTGGCTGGACGGAGTGTGCCCGCAATGGCGCGACGATGGCGGGGTCATGGTGCAGGGCCCATGACCCATCAGGGCCGGGGCGCGCCGAAACCCGCGCCAGATGCGCCCATTGCGCATCCGTGAGCGGCCCGAAGGCGGCATGAATCCGCCGCAGGTGGCACTCGATCGCGTCCAGGCTCGAAAAACGATTGACCGATTGCCTGCCGTCCGTGGCGATCATATCAGCGCGGATACGATTCAGCGCCGAGGCCGATATGAAGGGCCCCACATCGTTCAGCACCAGCGTCCGGATTGGGTTTCCCGGCATGGCGGCGATCACCATCCCACAGACGCCGCCCAGCGAGGTGCCAACCCAGGCCACCTTGCGGTCGATCACCGTGAGCAGATGTGCCAGAGCCGTGACGTAATGCTGAGCCTGATACAGCATTGGATCAGGCAGCCAGTCGGATGCGCCACGGCCCGGCAGATCCGGGCAAATCACCCGGAACCGGTCCGCCAAGGCCCCCGCCATGGTATCGAAATCCCGCCCGTTGCGGGTCAGACCGTGCACGCACAGCACCACCGGCGCATCCGGATCTCCCCAGGCCACATACGCCATACGCGCGAATGAAGCCCCGAGGAGATACCGGACCGCGTGGTGCGTGGGCGGCACAAGCCGCTCGGTCAGATAACGCCTTTTGCCCGCAGTGCGGCCAAGGCCGCCGAGTCCAGGCCCAGGCGCTCACCCAGGATCGCATCCGTGTGCTGCCCCAGCAGCGGCGGCGCGATGCGGTAATCAGCTGGGGTTTCCGACAGCTTCACCGGATTGGCGATCACCTTCACTGGCGCGCCCGACGGGGTCGGCATCTCCAGCACCATCCCGCGTGCCACCACATGCGGGTCGGCGAAGACCTGTTCCAGCGTGTTGATCGGGCCGCAACCGATCTTCAGGGCTTCGAGCTTCTCGATCCACCAGGTGGTGGGATGCTGCTTCATCACCGGCGTCAGGGTGTCGGTCACGAGCTGGCGGTTTTCGACGCGCGCGGCATTGGTGGCGAAGCGCGGGTCCTCCAGCAGGTGGGTCAGCGCGAACGCTTCGCAGAAGCGCTTGAAGGTCGGGTCGTTGCCGACGGACAGCACCATGTAGCCGTCGCCGGTCGGGAACACCTGATAGGGCACGATATTGGGATGCTGGTTCCCCAGGCGCGGCGGATTTTCGCTGGTCGCGAGGTAGTTCATGCCCTGGTTGGCGAGCCAGGCCACGCTGGTATCGAGCATGCCGATGTCGATCTGCTGGCCTTGCCCGGTCAGGTCGCGATGGCGTAGCGCCGCCAGGATGCCGATGCAGCCATAAAGGCCCGCGAACAGATCGGCCACCGGCACGCCCACCTTTTGCGGCAGCCCGTCTGGCTCGCCAGTCAGGCTCATGACGCCGCCCATACCCTGGATCAGGCTGTCATAGCCGGGGCGCGGCGCATAAGGGCCGGTCTGGCCGAAGCCGGTGATGGAGCAATAGATCAGGCGGGGGAACTTCGCGTGCAGCTCTTCGTAACCCAGGCCGTACTTGGCCAGCGCGCCAACCTTGAAGTTTTCAACGAAGATGTCGCAGTCTGCGATCAGCTTCAGCGCGATATCCTGCCCTTCGGGCTGAGAGATATCGAGGGTCACGGACTGCTTGTTGCGGTTCACCCCGGTGAAATAGGCGCTTTCCTTGGTGCCGGGCATGAAGGGCGGGGCAAATGCGCGGGTATCGTCGCCAGCGCCCGGGCGCTCGATCTTCACGATATCGGCGCCCAGGTCGCCCAGCATCTGCGCGCAGGTGGGCCCCGCGAGAACGCGGGTCAGGTCGAATACGCGCAGGCCCTTCAGGGGACCGGTGGGTTCGCTCATGTCTCTCTCCAGCTTGACCGCTTGTTGCTATCGGTGGTCCGGTTATAGGTCCGTGACGCCGCCCGGGAAACAGGCCAGCCGCGTCCCGTGGGAGGAAAGGGGTAACCGGCATGCCGGAAAGCATCGAAAGCCGGGCCTCCTGGGTCGCGGCCGGGCTGACTTTGGCGATTTTGTCGATCTCGTACGGGGCGCCCCTGCTGATTGTGGTCGGGTTGAAGCCGATGACGGCGGCCATGAACGCAGACCGCTCCGTGCTCGCTCTGGCCGGCTCGCTGGTTTGGGTTGGCACCGGGTTCGGCGGCATCCCCATGGGCTGGCTGGCCGATCGGATCGGGATTCGCGCGATTGTGGCGATCGGCACCTGCATGATGGCCGCCGGCCTGGCGTTGTCGACGCTCGGCACGCTCTGGGCCCTGTATCTGGGGCACGGGCTGCTCATCGGCATGCTCGGCAATGGGGCGATCTATGCGCCGCTGCTCATCTACACCAGCCGCTGGTTCGACCGCCGGCGCGGTGCGGCGATCGCGCTGATTTCCTCGGGGCAATATATCGCCGGAGTCGTCTGGCCCTCGGTCTTCGAGCGAGGCATCGCCCGGTTCGGCTGGCAGGCGACCATGCTGGCCTACGCGGTGGTGGTGCTGGCGGTGATTCCGCCGCTGATGCTGTGGCTGAAAGCGTCCCCCGCGCCGATTGCATCGGGCGGCGTGACCAGCAAGACGCCCCAGGTGCTCGTGCCCCGTGTGCTGGGCCTGCATCCCAACATGGCGCAGGCGCTGATCTGCGTCGCGGCGTTTTGCTGCTGCATCCCGATGGCGGTGCCCAGCACCCATCTCGTGGCCTTCTGCAGCGATATCGGGGTCAGCCCGGCGCATGGCGCGGCGATGCTGTCGGTGCTGCTGGGCTGCGCCTTCATTTCCCGTCAGTTCTGGGGCGCGCTGGCGGATCGGATCGGGGGGCTGCGGACGGTTCTGGTGGGTTCGGTGTGCCAGGCCCTGGCCTTGTCGGCCTTCCTGTCGACGCAGGACGAGCGCGGCCTGTTCGCGATCGCCGCTGCCTTCGGCTTTGGTTTCAGCGGCATTATCCCATCGTATTCGGTCACGATTCGGGATCTGTTCCCATCCGCGGAGGCGTCCTGGCGCATCCCCACCGTTCTGTTCACCGCGATGTCGGGGATGGCCGCCGGAAGCTGGGTCGCGGGCCTGCTCTACGATCACTTCGGCTACTACGCGCCGGCCTTCGTCAACGGGGTACTGTTCAACATCGTCAATCTGGCGCTGGTGGGCTTTCTGGTCAGCCGCTTGCCGCGCCAGGGCCGGGGTGCCGCTGTGCCGAAGGTCGCCTGATCACAGCGGCAATCGGACGGTCGCCTTGAGCCCGCCCTCAGCACGATTGGCCAAGGTCACCTGCCCGCCATGCGCGCGCAGTATGTCGCGGGCGATGGGCAGTCCCAGCCCGGTGCCGCCGGTTTCCCGGTTACGGCTGATTTCAACCCGATAGAACGGCTCAAAAACCCGTTCCAGATCGGCTGTCGGAATGCCGGGCCCGTTATCCGTGATTTCGATCAACGCGACCTCGGCCATCGCGGATTCGAGTGTTATGGCAGCTGAACCGCCATAATTCAGCGCGTTGACGATCAGATTGGTCAGGGCGCGTTTCATGGCCAGGGGCCGCGCGTTGATGGTCAGATGTCTAGGGCCGGTGAAACGCAGGTGTTCGGTCTGTTCTGGCCGGGCGTCGCCGATCTCTTCGATGATGGTCTTCAGCAGTTCCGCCAAATCCAGGCGGCTCATGGGTTCAGATGTGCGGGCATCGCGGCCAAAGATCAGCGTGGCCGAGACCATGGCTTGCATTTCTTCCAGATCGGCCAGCATTTTGCCGCGGAGTTCATCGTCCTCCATGAATTCCGCCCGCAATTTCATGCGGGTGATCGGGGTCCGCAGGTCATGCCCGATCGCGGCGAGTAAGGCGGTTCGATCATCGATGAAGCGGCGGATGCGGGCGGCCATGGTGTTGAAGGCCACCGCCGCGGTCGCGATTTCCTGCGGTCCGTCCTCCGGCAGTGGCGGGGCGTTGACATCCTGGCCCAGCCGTTCCGCCGCGGTGGCCAGGGTGCGAAGCGGGGCGGTCAGGCGACGCACCGCCCATAGCGTCAATGAGACCGCCATGACGGTCATCAGACTGAAAGCGCCCGTGAAGGTGGGTGACAGGAAGGGGCTGGGTGGGTCGGTGATGACGTCAAAATTGAGCCAGGTTCCGCCGGTCAGGCGCATGCCCAGGACGACCCGATGGAATCGGACGGCGCCATAGGCGACACCGCTGGGCTGCGCGGCCGCGGCATCCGGCGCTGGGTTTCCGACCGGGGCCCCCAGCCAGTAACGCAGACGCCCCTGGTCCATCGCGGGCAGCTCGGTGATCGGCGGGCTGGGACTGATTGTGGCGGTTATGCCCGGACTACGCGGGAGCGTGGCCAGAACGGCCGGGCGTGAGGCGGGCGGAGCGGTCGCGATCGCACGGTAAATCGCTTGTACGCGGCTGACGCGCTCACTCGTCCGATCGACCTGCTGTTGTTGGAGGTGATCCACGACGTTGATAGCGAGGCCGGCGATCTGCACGATCATCAAACCTGCCACCAACACCAAGGCGGTGCGGGTGGCCAAGCTCCGCGGCCACAAGGTCAAAGGCGTTCGACCTGCGCCGCCAGGACATAGCCGCCGCCGCGGACGGTCTTGATCAACGACGTCGTCTGTCCGTCGTTTTCGAGCTTACGCCGCAAGCGCGAGACCGCGACGTCGATGGCGCGGTCAAACGGGCCGGCCTGGCGCCCGCGCAGGAGGTCAAGGAGCATGTCCCGGGTGAGAACCCGGTTGGCGCGATCGACCAGGGCCTGCAACAAGTCAAATTCACCGCCGGTCAGCGGGATTTCGATCCCCTCGGGATTCAGCAGACGCCGGCGCGCGGGTTCCAGGCTCCAGCCTGCGAAACGGTAGAGTTTGACCGTGTGCTCGGTGTTCCTGGAATCGCCGGGATCATTGGCGCGGCGGAGCACGGCGCGGATGCGGGCCAGCAGTTCCCGCGGGCTGAAGGGCTTGGGGACATAGTCATCGGCCCCCATTTCGAGGCCGATGATACGATCGGTTTCCTCCCCCATCGCGGTCAGCATGATGATGGGGATTTTGGAGAGCCCGCGCATCCAGCGCGCGATGTCCAGCCCGGACTCCCCGGGCAGCAGGAGATCGAGGACGACCAGGTGATAATGTCCGTTTGCCCAGGCGCGCCGCGCTTCCCGCCCATCGCGGACGGTGGTGACCCGCAATTGGTTTTTTTCCAGGAAGCGGGCCAGGAGGTCACGGATTTCCCGGTCATCGTCAATGATGAGGATATGTGGCGGCAGGTCCATGCCGGCTTCATACCGGAGATTGGCCGGCCGCCGCAAAGCCTGTTGCATTTCTTTGCAATCGACGTCCGAGTGTGACGTCGAGACGGCTGCGGCCAGTGGGGATCAACCGTTTAACGTTTGGGGGCATCCGCTCTGCGACCGATCGGCGACTCCATTGGACCGGACGAGCCGGGCCATGACAGTTGGAGCAGGGTGTGATCGGTCAAAGGTTCGGGTAGTTGGAATAAGAGTTTGCTCGATCGCGGGATTCTGACCTTCGGCGGTTTCTCCTCCGGGTATCCCGCTCTACACAAGGCCATGGACATCCCGCTCCCCCCACCAGCGGCGCAGCAGGCCATCGCGCGGCTGGTTGTGCTTGACCCCGACATGGCCGGCATCCTGGATCGTGCGGGACCTTTACCCTGGCGCAGCCGCAGCCCGGGTTTCCCGGGTCTGTTGCAGGCCATTGTCGCGCAGCTCATCAGCAATCAGGCTGCCGCCGCGATCTGGGGGCGGGTGCGGGCCATTCCCGGTGCTCTGGAACCGGCCACTTTGCTCACCTTGCCGGAGGAGACGCTGCGCGCCGCCGGCCTGTCGCGGCCCAAGGTCGCGCATGCGCGGTCGCTGGCGACGGCTTTCCTCGATGGCACATTGGATGCCGCGAAACTGGCGCTGCTGGATGACGCGGCGGCGATTAAAACCATCGTGTCCGTGCGGGGCCTGGGGCCCTGGACGGCGGAGATCTACCTCCTGTTCGCGCTCGGCCGCCTGGACGTGTTTCCTGCCGGGGACGTTGCCCTGGCAGCCGCGGCCGCTGATCTGAAGCGGCTTCCCGCCAGACCGGACCCCGTCGCGCTGCGCGCTTTGGCCGGGATGTGGCAGCCCTACCGTTCCCTCGCGGCCCGGCTCCTTTGGCACCACTGGCGGTATCTGACGGGACGTCCGGCGATGGATGATATGCCGGGCATGCCGCTCTATCCGACCACCACGCCAGCCGCGAACCAAGCGTAACGCCCGTTATCGGTCGTCGCCAGCTCCTTCAAACTCGACATCGCGATGTACGTGCACCGACAGCAGGATGCCGAAGCCCATCATCACCGTCAGCATCGCTGAACCACCATGCGACACCAGGGGCAGCGGGACGCCGCCCACCGGAATGGCGCCCATCACCATGGCGATATTGACGAACACATACATGAAGAAATTGAACGAAATGCCGAGCGCGACCAGCCGCCCATACTGATGCCGGCAGCGCAGGGCGATCAGCATCCCGCCGAGGATGATCAGGGCCAGCAGGCTCATGACCGCGAGGGCTCCGACGAGGCCGAATTCCTCACCGATCATGGTGAAGATGAAGTCGGTCTGCTTTTCGGGCAGGAAATCGAGGTGCCCTTGGGTGCCTTGCAGATAGCCCTTGCCCCACATGCCGCCCGAGCCGAGGGCGATCTTCGATTGCAGGATATTGTAGCCGGCGCCGAGCGGGTCGTTTTCGGGATGCATGAAGGTATCGATGCGGGCGCGCTGGTAGTCGTGCAGATGCTGGTAAGCCAGATGCGCTGCGAAGGGCACCGGTAGGGCCAGCAGCACGAATTTCCACCATCGCACGCCGGCGGCAAAGAACACCGCCGCCGCCACCAAAGCGGTGATGGTCGCCGTGCCCAGATTGGGCTCTTTCAGGATCAGTCCGACGGGGATCAGCATGGCGATGATGGGCGGAATGAGGAACAGCGGGTTGCCCATCCGTTCCCAGGACGCTTTGTGGAACCAATGCGCCAGGGCCAGAACCAGCGCGATCTTCATCAGCTCCGATGGTTGCAGCTGCAGGCCCCCGATCTCAATCCAGCGCTGCGCCCCTTTGCCGACATGGCCCATCCGCATGACGCCGATGAGCAATGCGACACCAACCGCATAAGCGAGCCAGGACAAGCGGGCGATCAGACGGATATCGACCAGCGCGATGCCCAGCATCATCACCAGGCCGATGCAAAAGCGTAGGGCGTGGCGGCCTGCATAGGGTTCGGCCGCCCCGCCGGCGGCGCTGAACAGCGCGGTGTAACCCACCCCGGCCAAGGCGCAGAGCAGCAGCACGAACAGCCAGTTGATCCGCACGATCTTGCCGGTGAGATCGAACGATGCCTCCCGCCAGAGCCGCCGCTGCATCATGGTCCGGCCGCCGCGAGCTTTTCCGTGGGCTGGTCCGTCCGATTGGCGGGATCGCGCCGCAGCGTCACGGTCATGATGTCACGCGCCATGGGCGCCGCGGCCGCGGCGCCGGCGTTGCCATGCTCGATGACGACCGCGAGCGCGTAGCGCGGTGCGTCAAACGGGGCAAAGGCCACGAACAAAGCGTGCGGGCGGTATTCCCACGGAAGCTTGGCGCTATCGAAGGTGCCGCTTTCTCGCATTTCCCGCGACACGCGGCGCACCTGGGCCGAGCCGGTCTTCCCTGCCATCTGCCAACGCGTATCGGGGAGCTTCGCCAAAGGTGCGGTGCCCCCTTGCTCATTCACCACCGACCACATGCCTTCGCGCACCATGTGCAAAGCCCGATCAGGCAGATCGAGCGCGGGCCAGTCATCGGGCAAGGTGCCGGGCTGCAGTACCCCGCCCAGACTGCGGGTGAGGTGGGGTTGCACCAGCCGGCCACTGGCCAGGCGCGCCGTGTAGGTCGCGAGCTGAAGCGGGGTCACCTGAATGAAGCCCTGACCGATCCCACTGACGATGGTGTCGCCGATATTCCAGGCGTGACCCTTGCCCATGCGCCACTCGCGGGTGGGGATCAGGCCCCGGCGTTGCCCGGGCAGGTCCAGCTCCAATTCGACGCCGAGCCCCAGATGGTTCGACATGGCCGCGACCTTGTCGATCCCGGTGCGGTGGGCGACCTCATAGAAATAGACGTCACAGCTGTTTTTCAATCCGCCGCGGAGGTCGAGCATGCCATGCCCGCCTTTGCGCCAGCAGTGAAAGCGCGTGTCGCCGAGGTCGAGATAGCCGGGACAATCGATCCGGTCGTTGATGGTGATGGCCTTCGATTCCAGTCCAGCCAGCGCCACCGCCATCTTGAAGGTCGAGCCGGGCGCGTAGAGGCCGGATGTCGCCTTGTTGATCAGCGGCGTCCGCCGATCACGGGTCCACTCACCCCATTGTGCCTGTGACACGCCGGCGTTGAACACCGATGGGTCGAAACCCGGATTGGTGGCCATCGCCAGAACCTCCCCATTGTGGCAGTCCATCACCACCGCGCTGGCACTCTCATCGCCGAGGATATTCAAAACCTCCTGCTGCAGGCCGCTGTCGATCGTCAGTCCGACATCGTCGCCCTGGAGGCCTTCCTGGCGATCCAGCTCACGGATGACCCGGCCGACGGCGTTGACCTCCAGCTGCACCGCGCCTGGCCGTCCGCGCAGCGCGAGATCGTGGTATTTTTCCATGCCGGCGCGGCCGATACGTAAACCGGGCAGTGCCAGCAAGGGATCGTCGGCGACATCGGCTTCGTTGGGCGGCGCGACATAACCGACGACATGGGCAAGATGCTCCCCGAAGGGGTAGATGCGCGTCGTGCCGACATCGACCAGGATCCCCGGCAGGTCGGGGGCGTTGACCTCGATCGCCGCCATGTCCTGCCAGCTCAGGAACTCCCGGACCATCACCGGGATGAAGCGCCGGTACCGGTGGATTTCGCGGTCGATACGTGCGCGCTCATAATCTGTCAGCGGCACGATGCGGGAAAAGGCATCCAGCGTCGCGCCGACATCGGTCGCCTGTTCGGAAATGAGCAGCGCTCGCCAGTTGATCCGGCTACCGCCCAGCACCACGCCGAACCGGTCGAGCACCCGGCCCCGGGGCGGGGCGATCATGCGGGCGCTGATCCGGTTTTCATTGGCCAGCGTGGCGAAGCGGGCACCCTCTACCACCTGTACCTGATAAAGGCGGGCGGCGAGCGTGCCCAGCACCGCGGCCTGGCCACCCATCAGAAGCAAGGCTCGGCGGGTAAAGACCCCGGAACGGAAGGTTTCACGGCGCATGGGCTTCTACTCGTCGTCCACGGCGGCGATGGCGCGATGGGTCCGGGCCAGTGGGATGGCGAGCACGGGGTAGAAGGCGCCGGTCAGCAAAGCCTGAAAAACCGCCGGGCCTGGCGGAATCAGCCGCAATGTCAGCGCCGACACCAGAACCCACGACAGCGCCGCGGCTCCCATCGCGATCGGCTGGAAGGCCAGCCAGCTCATCGCGAACCCCTGCCGCGTGAGGAACCCCCGCCACCGCATCGCGATACCATGCGCGACCAGCAATGTTAAAACCCCGACCCCAAGGGGCAGGTAGCCCAGCAAATCGAACACGACGCCCATCAGGAAGACGGCTGGCGGCGGCATGGCGGCCGGGTAAAACACCGACCAGAACCACACGCTGGCCAGGGTGACCGCGGGCAACAGCACCGCCTGGCCCGGGATCCCGAAGGGGGCCTGGGTCAGCAACATGAGCAAGATGGTGCAGACCGAGGGTCCCGCTCCGCGCGCCGCCAGATCCAGCCGCCGCCCCAGGGTCTGACGTGGGCGGATGCCCGGGAAGCGATAGGGGCGCGCCATCAATGATGCCCCGTCGTGAGCTTGGCCGGCGCCTCCGGCGGCGCCACGCCACCCAGGCCATAATCGAAGATGCGCACGATTTCGAGCCGTTGCAGGAGTGCGAAGGGCTCCACCTCTGGCACCCCGCTGCCGCTGTGACGAACGGTGCCGATGGGTAGGTTGGCGGGGAATGCGTTGGCTTCGGCGCTGGTGACGATGCGTTCCCCTTCCTGCGGCAACACGCCCTCGGGCCAGTAGAGCAGGCGGGGGCGGGGACCATTGGTGCCCACCAGGATCGCCCGGGCCCGGGATGTTTCCATGATCACGGGGATGCGGCTGTTGAGATCGGTGATCAGCAGCACGCGCGCGGTGCGGGCGCCGACTTCGGTCACGCGGCCAATGAGGCCGCGTTCATCGAGGGCGATTTCACCCTTGTGGACACTGTGATTGGGGCCGACCGCGAGGAGGGCGGCGCGGGCGTAAACACCCCCCGCATCGGCCACGACACGGGCGGTGACAAAGCTGGCGTTGGGGTCGGGGATCCAGTTCAGGCTGGCCTTCAGGCGGGCATTTTCGGCATCCAGTGCGAGCGCGATCGCCTGCCAACGGCGGAGGTACTCGTTTTCCTCCCGCAGGCGCGCATTCTCGGCTCGCATGCCCCAAAGGGCATCGACCTCATTGACCGCGGCATTGATCGCGCCGAGGGGACCGGCCAGCACCGCATAAATCGGTGCCAGCCCATCATTCAGCGCCATCCGCGCCCGCTCCGCCAGGAGGGTATCGGCCTTGCCCAGCAGCATCAGGCCGAAGGACGCGACAACGAGAACCGGCAGGGTGAGTTTCGACAGCGCCTGACGTGCGGGGATGGACAGCCGAATCAACGCCTACTCCCCCAGTCATGGTTCCACCGGCAGGCCGGTGGAACGCGGTCAATACATTGACATCAGTACATTGTGCAGCCGCTTGCGTTCTTCCAGGGCACGGCCGGTGCCCAGCGCCACGCATTGCAGCGGATTTTCGGCGACCGCGACCGACAGGCCGGTCGCATCGCGCAGCACTTGGTCGAGGCGGTGCAACAAGGCCCCGCCGCCGGTCAGCACGATGCCGCGGTCAACAATGTCCGCGGCGAGTTCGGGCGGCGTGTTTTCCAGCGCGACCTTCACGGCTTCGACGATCGATGTCACTGGTTCATAGAGGCTTTCGGCGATCTGGCGCTGGCTCACCAGAACCTCCCGCGGGACGCCGTTCAGCAGGTCGCGCCCGCGGACTTCCTGATAGGGGCCTTCTTCACCATTATCGGGCTGCGATGCGGCGCCGATACTCATTTTGATGCGTTCGGCGGAGGATTCACCGATCAGCAGGTTATGCGTCCGGCGAATATACGAAATGATCGCTTCGTCCATCTTATCGCCGCCGACGCGCACGCTGCGGGCATAGACGATGCCGCCGAGGGAGATGACCGCGACCTCGGTGGTGCCGCCGCCGATATCGACGACCATCGATCCGGATGGTTCGGTGACCGGCAGGCCGGCCCCGATGGCGGCGGCCATCGGTTCTTCGATCAATTGCACCTTCCGCGCGCCCGCGCTTTCCGCGCTTTCCTGGATCGCGCGGCGTTCGACGGCGGTGGAACCCGACGGCACGCAGACGATAATCAAAGGCGATGCGAAGCCGCGGCGATTGTGTACTTTACGGATGAAATGCTTGATCATCTCTTCCGCGACTTCGAAATCCGCGATCACCCCATCGCGCAGCGGTCTGCTGGCGACGATATTGCCCGGCGTGCGGCCGAGCATCTGCTTGGCTTCCTCCCCCACCGCGACGACCTGCTTCTTGCCGCGCCATTCGGCGATGGCGACCACGGAGGGTTCGGCGAGGACGATGCCTCGCCCTTTGACATATACAAGCGTGTTCGCGGTTCCGAGGTCGATGGCCATATCGGCCGACATGAAACCGAGCATCCGGGCGAACATACACGAACCTTTGCCAAAGTGGCGTTGACGGAGTGGCCTTGAGGGGGTCGCGCGGGTCGCGCGCGGACCTTTAGGGGGGCTCAGGAAGGCGGAGGGCTTAGCCCCGTGGGGCGGCAATCACAAGGGGGATGCCTTGTCGCGCTTCGTGGACAGCCTGTAGTCGGGTTGCTAGAAGGCGCGTTCCCGGCGCCGCCATACCGGTAAAACGCCCCAACCCAGTGGCCCCCGCATCATGAAGATTGTCGCTTGCAACTCAAACCCGCCCCTCGCCAAGGCGGTCGCGGAAACATTGGGCATTGGCCTGACCAAGGCTTCGATCCGGCGCTTCGCGGATATGGAAGTGTTTGTCGAAATTCAGGAGAATGTGCGGGGGGAGGACGTGTTCGTCCTCCAATCGACCTCCTTCCCGGCCAATGACAACCTGATGGAGCTGCTGATCACGCTGGACGCGCTGCGGCGGTCGTCGGCGCGGCGCATCACGGCGGTCATCCCCTATTTCGGCTATGCCCGCCAGGATCGCAAATCTGCCCCGCGTACGCCGATCAGTGCCAAGCTGGTGGCGAATTTGATCACCACGGCAGGGGCGAACCGGGTGCTGACCATGGACCTGCATGCGGGCCAGATTCAGGGGTTTTTCGACATTCCCGTCGATAACCTGTTCGCGGCCCCGCTTTTCAGCCGCGACATTCAGGAGATGTATCCAGATCGCGACCTCATGATCGTTTCCCCCGATGTGGGCGGTGTGGTGCGGGCGCGCGCGATCGCGACGCGGCTGAACTGCGATCTGGCGATCATCGACAAGCGGCGGGAACGCGCCGGGCATTCGGAGGTGATGAACGTCATCGGCGATGTGTCCGGACGCGATTGCATCCTGGTCGATGATCTCGTGGATTCCGGCGGGACCCATTGCAACGCCGCCGAAGCCTTGATCAAACGCGGTGCCCGGTCGGCGTCCGCCTATGTCACCCATGGTGTGTTGTCTGGTGGCGCGGTGGCGCGCATCGCAACCTCACCGATTGAGACGATGACGATCACGGATTCGATCATGGCGACGGAGGCGGTCGCGCAGTCCGGCAATATCCGCCAATTGCCGATCGCGTCGTTGCTGGCGGAGGCGATCAAGCGGATCGCGGAAGAAAGTTCGGTCAGCTCGCTCTTCGATTGATCCGCGATCAGGCGCGTGCCTGGCGTTCCAAAAACGCGCCAAACGCGGCTAGCGTGGCGTCGGACACGTGATGCTCGATCCCCTCGGCATCCTGTTCGGCCGCTTCGGACGGCACGCCGACGGCCAGCAGCAGGTCAACGACGACGCGATGGCGCAGTCGAACCCGCTCGGCCAGCCGTTCCCCGTTCTCTGTCAGAAAGACCCCGCGATAAGGCTTGGCGATGGCCAAACCTTCCCGCTTGAGGCGGCCGATCGTCTTGATCGCGGTGGGGTGAGAGACACCGAGACGGCGGGCGATATCGGTGGGGCGCGCCTCCCCGCCGGAGCGGAGCAGATCGTCGATCAATTCCACATAATCTTCCATCAGCGCGCCTGACTGCGCGGTCCGCGCCTTGCCGAACCGGCTGGCCTGAGTCGGTTCGGCCGGTAATTCGGTCCTGTGCGGCTCTGTCTGCACAACCGAGGAAGCGATGGGGGAGGCAGGCATGGAGGTGGTCACCGGTCAGTCGCCGAACAGCAAACTGAGCGGCACGTCGAAACTCTGCAACAGAAGAATCAAATTCAAGGTTAGGACTACCGCGGTCGCCCCCCAGGCAAGGGCACAGGTCAGGCGGGTATTAACGAATGCGCCCATCACATCCGGGCGCCCCGTCAGATAGAGCAAGGCGATCATCGGAACAGGCAGCACCAGACTGAGAATCACCTGGCTCATGACCAGCGCCTCGGTCACGTCCGCGCCCCAAAGCGCCAGGCCCAGCGCGGGGAGCATCGTTATCACCCGGCGCGCCCAGACGGGCAGCTGCACATGCAGGAAATCCCGCATGATCGTTTGGCCTGCAATCGTGCCGACCACGGAACTGGAGATGCCGGACGCCAGTAAGGCGGCCATGAAAGCGCCGGCGGCGCCCGCACCCATCAGCGGCAGCAAGGTGCGATAGGCTGTCTCGATCTCGCCAATTTGCGGATTTCCTGCGTGGAACATGGATGCGGCCATGGTCAGCATGGCCATGTTGACCAGACCCGCCACGCCCAAGGCGAGCATGACCTCCCGATTGGACCAACGAAGCACCAGGCGGCGGTCCGCGTTGGTTTTGACCGGGATGCGATTTGGCATCAGCGCGGAATGCAAATAGATCGCATGCGGCATGACCGTCGCGCCGACGATACCGACGGCGAGTGTGACGCTGTTCGCGCCGTCGAGCTTTGGGACCACCGCATGCCAGCCAACCGCGGCCCAGTCCGGAGGGGCGATCAGCAACTCGATCAAATAGGCCAGGCCGATGACGCTCACGAAACTGGCGATGACGATTTCAAGTGGGCGGAAGCCGCGGCTTTCCAGGTTGAGCAAGATCCATGTGATGCCGAAGGCCAAAAGCAGCGACGGCACCAGGGGCATGCCGATGAGCATGCTGAGGCCGATCGCGGCGCCCATCAGTTCCGCCAGGTCCGTCGCGATTGCCGCTGCCTCACTTGCGACCCACATGGCCAGCACCACCGGGCGTGGGAAATGCGTACGGCACAGTGCGGCCAGGCTTTGGCCGGTGACGATGCCGATGCGCGCGGACATCGATTGGAACAGCATCGCTATGGCGTTGGCGAGTACCACGACCCAGAGCAGAAGATAACCATGCTTGGCACCAGCCTGGATGTTGGTCGCGAAATTGCCAGGATCCATATAAGCGATCGAGGCGATCACCGCCGGTCCCGCGAAGGGCAGGAAGGCCCGAACCCCGCGGCGCCGCCCTGCCAGGGCTTCCTGCCCGGCGATGACGGCCCGGCTTGTCATGGTTGCGCGGCGTGAGGCGGTGAGGCTCATGGGCGGGTCTGGTGTTGCAGGGGGCAATATATCTGCCATCGATTACATGATGTAGCATAGGCTACGGCTCAACACCAGAGTTCTCCGATCACGGTCTTGTCTCAGGGCGGCATACAATCCAAATCAGCGTAAGGTCCGATTGCGGCAGGAGCGCCCGAACCATGCGATATGCGCCATTTTTACCACTGATCCTGGCCAGTCTGGCCACCGGGCCTGTTTGGGGGCAACCCGCGCCACGCCAGTCATTCGTTGAGACGCCGCATTCGACAGTGGTGCCGCCACTGCCCGCGCCACCACTCGATGACGACGCATCGCCGGTGCAGTTCCTGCGCGCCGCCGAACAGGCTTTGGCGGCTGGGCGGGTCGGAGAGGCGCGTGCCGCCATGGAGATGGCGCAGACCCGTATGCTGGATCGCGAGGTGCCGCTCTGGCAGACGGATACGCCGAGCGATCAGCAGGCGGTCAGGCTGATTTCGCAGGGATTGCGAGCCCTGAATGACGGGGACCGCGCGAGCGGCCTTCGCATGATCCAGGCCGCCATTATTGAAATCAGTCGATGACCGCCATAATTGGGTTACATGTGGCCGTTAGGATGTTGCCCATGACCGAAAACCGTTCATTCTCTATTCGCCGCCTTTTTGCCCTGACGGCGCGTCGCGCGATGGCATTGGGCATCATTGCCGTCATGACCTTAGGCGTCATGTTGGCTGCCGCCCCGGCGCAGGCGCGGGTGTTTGTCGGCGTCGGCGTGCCGCTGCCGTATTTTGGTCCCCCAGCGTATTATTACCCACCGCCGCCTGTCTACTACGCGCCGCCGCCGCCGGTGTATTACGCGCCCCCGCCACCGGTCACCTATGCGCCGCCGGGTCCGAGTGCGACCTATGGGCAGTCGTGCAATGCCGGGTCCTATGTCTGCCCGATGGAGCGGCCCGCCCCCTCCGGCGCGTCCTGTTTTTGCCGCGGTAATTACGGTGAACGGGTCAACGGCTACACGCAGTAGTGCAGCCGGTTGCGCTATCCCTCGACCGTAGTGCGCAGGACATCCAGCGCCACCAGCGCGCCATCCTTTTCAAAGTGCCAGAACGTCCAACCATTGCAGGATGGTGCGTTCTGGAGGGTCGCACCCACCTTGTGGATCGAGCCTCTTATGTCGCCCGATACCAGCGAGCCATCCGCGGACACCACCGCGCTGACCCGGCGCTGGCGGTCGACCAGGGTGGTGCCGGCGCTGATCAGGCCGCGCTCGACCAGGCTGCCGAAGGGAATCCGGGGCAGGTCGCGCTTGGTTGGTGTACTGATGCCCGCGCCATCACCCGGTTTGGTTTGGCGTACCCGGCCGATGGCGGCCTCCGCATAGGCAGGATGGCGCTCAATGCCAATGAAATGCCGGTGCAGCCGCTTGGCGACGCTCGCGGTGGTGCCCGTGCCCAGGAAGGGGTCCAGCACAATGTCGCCGGGCGAGGTACTCGCCAGAATCACGCGATGGAGCAGCGATTCGGGCTTCTGGGTCGGATGCAGTTTCAGCCCATGCTGGTTGCGGATCCGCTCCTGCCCGGTGCAGAGCGGCATGTACCAGTCGCTGCGCATCTGCACGTCGTCGTTGAGCGATTTCATCGCCTGGTAGTTGAACTTGTAGCGGGAGTCGCGATCGCGGGCCGCCCAGATCAGCGTCTCATGGGCGTTGGTGAAGCGCCGACCGCGGAAATTGGGCATGGGGTTGGCCTTGCGCCAGACCACATCATTCAGGATCCAGAAACCCATGTCCTGCATCATCGCGCCGATGCGGAAGATGTTGTGATAGGCACCGATGACCCAGATGGTGCCATCTTTGCGCAGCAACCGGCGGCACTCTGTCAGCCAGGCCCGAGTGAAGGCGTCATAGGCGGCGAAATCGGTGAAGCGATCCCACTCCTCATCCACGCCATCGACCAGGCTGTCATCCGGTCGGCGCAATTCCCCCCGAAGCTGCAAGTTATATGGCGGATCGGCGAACACGCAGTGGACCGACGCAGGCGGCAGCATGCCCATCAATTGCACGCAGTCGCCCAGCAGGACCTGATCCAGCGGCAGTTCTCTGACAATTTCCAAAGCGGTTTCCTGAGGCGATAGGGACGAGTCGCGCCTAACCTGACGAAGCCGCCGAAGTCGCGTCAATCGCCATTTGACTCACGAGTCGTGATTTTTTCACGGGTCCGAAATCCGGCCTGTGATGCCGAGTCGCACCGAGTCGTTCCAAAGCCGCGCAATGGGCCGCCGTTGGGTAGCCGGCGTTGCCGGACCAGCCATAGCCGGGATGCCGTTGATCCAGCCGAACCATGGCGCGATCACGGATCACCTTGGCGATGATCGAGGCGGCCGCGATCGACAGGCTCCTACCATCGCCGCCGATGACGCATTGGACCGGGCAGGGCAGGGCGGGTGGCCGGTTCCCATCGATCAACGCCAGCACCGGCAGGTTCGGCAACCGCAGCACCGCCCGGCGCATGGCCAGGAGCGATGCACCCAGAATGTTCAGGGCGGTGATCTCGCGCACCGACGCGGCACCGACACCGATCTCCACCCGATCCGACGTCAGTAGCATGGCATAGGCCGTTTCCCGCGCCTTCGCGGACAGTTTTTTGGAGTCATCCAGCAGCGCCGCCAATGTGTCCGGCACGCCCGAGGGGAACACGACAGCGGCCGCCACCACGGGGCCTGCCAGCGGGCCGCGTCCGACTTCGTCGACGCCGGCCACGCGGCCGCCGCGCTGCTGTTCCAGGAGAAAATCAGGCATCGGTTCTCTCTAGCATCCGGGGCCGGCCGCGACCAGAATGGGTCATGCCGCGTCCATGTGGCCTGAAAATCCGTGATAGAACGGTGGATTATTTGGTTACTTTCAATACTATTCCTTCAGGGGCGGGTTGGATCGGTTGACGTGCGGGCGGACAGGCGCAGAATGACCACCTGGAACGTATAACCGAGGACACTGCCATGGACGCTCAGGTCCAGCCGATGCTGACAGCTTCCGCCCTCGAACGGGCGCGCGCCATCCAACCCATCCTCGACGCTGCCGGCCCGGAGATGGACCGCCGCCATGAAGCCACGCCAGAGGTGGTGGAGGCCCTGTTCGATCAGGACCTGATGCGCTTGCTGCTCCCCAAGAGTCTGGGAGGGCAGGAGATCCATTTGGTCGATTTCTGCAAGACCACCGAAGCGGTCGCCTGGGCCGACGCCAGCATTGGCTGGTTCGTGAATCAGTCTAATGTTTGCGTGGCAACCTCCGCAGCCGCGATGCCCCATGACGCCGCCGCCGCCATCTTCGATGGCCCCCGCACGGGCCTGGCCTGGGGCGCCAAATACGGCGGTAGCCGTGCTATCCGGGTGGAAGGCGGTTATCGCCTGACCGGCACTTGGAGCTATGGCAGTGGCATGCGCCACACCACCTGGATCGGTGCCCATAGCCTCGTGCAGAATCCCGATGGCACGCCGCATATCCGCTACGGCAAACAGGACGACCGGTCGTTCCTGTTTCTGAAGGAGAAGGCCAAGGTCGTTGACGATTGGGCGGTGCTCGGTCTGCGCGGCACCGGCAGTGATACCTACTCCGTCGATGACCTGTTCATTCCCGACGCGCATGCCCCAGCCCGCGACGCGCTTGAAGAGCGGCGGGAGAAGGGGCCGCTCTATGTCATTATTTCCAACCTTCTTTATGCCACCGGTTTCTGCGGTGTGACGTTGGGCCTGGCCCGGCGGATGCTGGAAACCTACACCGACCTCGCCCGCGGCAAGCACAGCCGCGCCGCGATCAATCCCATGGCCCGCAACAACGCTGTACAGCTCGAAATCGGCACCCTGGAAGCCCGCCTGTCAGCGGCGCGGGCCTTTGTTCATGAAGCCGCCGCCGCAGCTTATGATGCCGCTGCCGCTGGCACGCTCGGTCTGGATTTGCGGATGCGGCTGCGTCTGGCAACCACGCATGCGATGCGGGAGGCCACTGAAGTATCGATTGCCTGCTATCGCGGCGCCGGCACCACCGCTATTCTGAACGGCGCCCCCTTCGAGCGCCGGTTCCGTGATGCCATGAGTGCCAGCCAGCATCTGCAAGGCATGACCGCGCACATCGAAATGGTCGGTCGCCATATCATCGGGACCGAGAACCTAGTGCAGTGGGTGTAGCAAGCCCGGGTCGTAAGCAATGGTGAGGGGCATCAACCCCCCGCCGGTTTCCGCAGCCGCCCGTGCGGGATCATGAAGACCGCGACCAACGTGCCCGCAAGCAGCAGACCCGCAGCAACGGTCAGGCCGGCATAGAGGCTTCCGGTCCGGTCCAGCACCCAGCCGACAAGAGCGGGGCCTGACAGGCCGCCGAACTGGCCCACGCAGCTGATCATCGCGATGCCCATCGCCGCGCCTCGGCCCTCCAGCCAGACCGGTGGGATGGTCCAGAAGACGGTGAAGACCGCGTAACCGCCGCCCGCGCTCAGGATCACGAGGAACGCGGTCAGCCAGAGATTGCCCACTGCCAGCGGCAGGGCCAGATAGCCCGCGACGGCAAGCAGTCCGGTTACCAGGATATGCCACTTTCGCTCCCCCAGCCGATCCGAGTTGCGGCTGACGAACAGCACGAAGATGGCGACGATGATCCAGGCGCCGGCCAGGATATGGGCCGCCTCGGTCACCGATGTCGCCCCTGACTTTCGCAGCAATGTCGGGAACCAGATTTGGTTCGTGTTCAGGAAAGCCATGGTGAAATAGACGAACACCATCATCCAGACCTTTCCGTTGCGCAGGACCTCCATGATGCTGCCGGACGGGGTGTGGGTGTGGGACGCCCGGTCCGCGGCCATGTCGTCGACCACGAGCTGTTTTTCCGCGGGGCTCAGAAAGCTCGCATTTTCCGGCCGATCGGTGAGCATGACATAGGCCGCGAGGCCCAGCAGCACGGCGGGAATGCCGTCCACGAGGAACAGCCAGCGCCAGCCGCGCAGGCCGAGCAGGCCGTCCATCCCCTCCATCACGCTGCCGGAGATCGCGCCGCCCAGCACGCCGGACAGCGGGATACCCACCAGGAACAGGCTGGTGGCGCGGCCGCGCTGATGGTTGGGGAACCAAAAGCTCAGGTACAACAGCACGCCGGGAAAGAACCCGGCCTCGAACGCGCCAAGCAGGAATCGCTGCACATAGAACCAGTATTCGTTCTGTGCCCAGGCCATCGACACGATCGCCAGGCCCCACAGCGTCATGATCCGGGTCAGCGTCTTCGGGGCCCCGATCCGGAGCAGCAACAGGTTGCTCGGGATTTCGAAGACGATATACCCCACGAAGAAGGCGGAGGTAATCAGGCCGAACACCGTTTCGTTCAGGTGCATTTCTGGGACGAATTGCAGTTTCGCGTAGCCGATGCTGACCCGGTCCAGATAGTTGACGATGTAACACATCAGCAGGAACGGCATCAGCCGCCACGCTATCTTACGATAGACCGCATCATGATCGGCAGCAGTGGTTGTGAGCGGCATGTGACGGTTCCGGATTGGTTTTATATTTTATTCGAGTTATATTTTGAGCACTTCCATGCTTGGCCCCGGATCCAGCTCGCAGGCGTTCACCGTCATCGCCAATAGGCTGTAATATCCGATGGCGCCGGTCAGCTGGATGTATTGGTCGTTCCCGAACCGTTCCAGCATGGCAGTGGCGGTGGCATCGTCCACCCGGTGCTTGCGCAGCAACTGCCGGGTGAAATCGACGATCATTAGATCCTCGGGCGGAATCCCGTCGGAGCGGTTTTCCTTGATCGCGGTGATCGTGGACTCCGGCACGTTCTGACGGCGGGCGCTGCCGGCCTGGGCGCCCCAGACGTACATGGCTTCGTATTCCCGGGCGACGACCATGGCGGCGAGGACTCTGACCCGGAAGTCCAACGTCCCTTCAAACCGAACGAGGGTCCCGAGATGTGCGACCCGTCCGGCCATGTCGGGACAATGGAGAAAGGCGACAAACGGTCCGCCGATGGCGCCACGGCTGCCGACGATGCTGTCAACGACATCATGATGCGCCTCGGGAACCTGGTCCTTGCGGGTGATGAGCGGGACGCGTGGCATGGGGGCCTCCGTCGGCTTGTGGTTTGGGATCAGGCGCCACGGACGTAGCGGCGGGTCAGAATGCGCAGGTGGTCACGGAAATGCGGGCGTAGTTTCGCCGACCAGGGGGTACCGGCACCGGATTTCCAGGCATCAGACACTGTCACTTCCGGCGATTCCAGGTGATAGAGCGCCAGATACCGGCGGGTTCCGTGCATGTCCTTGAAGCGGCGGGCGCTGATCGTGCCGGGGACCCGGGACAGCGCCGGGATGTGCTCGTTGTCGTACCAATCGTTGAACTCGGCCTCATGCTCGGGGTCCACATTCATTGCGTTGACCAGCAATGCGTTGCAGCCGGCCGGAGCCACCGCATCGCCGGGCAAGGTTTGGGTGCCATCGAACCGCATCAGGCGGTCGCACATCGGCCCGACCCGTTTTGACCACACGGACAGGTTTTCGTAGGCAATGGCCTTATAGGCCGGGCTTTGCAGGACATCGAGGCTATCGAGTTCATAGGTCGCGACCGCGTGTTTGGGGTTGGCGACACTGATCCAGCGCTCGCAGGTGCCGAAGCCCGGGACGCGCTGGCGCTCGGGGATGTGTTCCAGATCGTACCAGTCGTGAAATTCGTCTTCATGGGCGTTGGTGAAATCGAATGCGACGGCCAGGATTCCCTTTGCCATGATGTCCTCCGTTGGGTTGGTCTTGTGTCAGGCGCCACCCCAGCACGATCCGGTTCCGGCCGCCAGATGGTTGGGTTGATCCTGGATGCTTGGTGCAAATGGGCGCCGGAACGGCGCAAGACAAATGCGCCACGCGATGGCATGGTCCTACCTCTCGTTCCTTTAGCCCGAGTCCGCCGTGCATGCTCCATATCACTAAATTGGCCGTGGGTGTTCGTGACATCGAGGACCTGCGTGGCTGGCAGGCCGAGCGGGCGCTGATTGATCCGCCCTTGCGCCATCGCACCCGCAATGCGCCCCGACGGCGGGAGGAGGTGCTCGATGGTGGTTCGATTTATTGGGTGATCAATGGCACCATGCTGGTGCGTCAGCGCATCCTTGATATCATTGAAGACCGCCGCGCTGACGGGTCTGCCTGCACGGGCCTGGTTCTGGACCCGGCGCTGGTGCAGCTGGAAGGGCGCCCGACCAAGCCTTTTCAGGGATGGCGCTATCTTCGGGCTGAGGATGCGCCGGTCGATCTGGGTTCGGCCGTGCCGGCATTGGGCCTGGCCGATTTGCCGCCGGCCATGATGCGGGAACTGCGGACGCTTTGCCTGATCTGACCGGATTCGGGGCCATCGTGTGAAGGTTGGCATCGCGCCGCATTTGGCCATTGCGATTGGGCGCCCACGCAGGCAAAAGCCTTTTTGCAATGAGCCATGTTCATGTCATCGGCGCTGGATTGGCCGGTCTGGCCGCAGCGCTATCCCTTACCACCGCGGGCCGGACGGTCACGCTGCATGAAGCGGGTCCCGCTGCCGGCGGCCGATGCAGATCCTATCATGACCGCGAACTCGGTCTGCGGATCGACAATGGCAACCATCTTCTATTGAGCGGCAATGCCGCTGCCTTCGGTTATATCGAGGAAATCGGCGCTCTGGATCGCATGGGCGGGCCGGAGCAGGCGCTGTTCCCGTTCGTTGATCTCAAAACCAATGAGCGCTGGACGGTGCGGCCCAATCGGGGGCGGATTCCCTGGTGGGTCTTGTCTCGATCACGCCGGGTGCCGGACACGCGCCTGTCCGACTATTTCGGTATGCGGAAAATCGCCAAGATCAAGGACGATACTGTCGTCGCCGAGAGCATGCGGCGGGGCAGGCTGTATTGGCGCCTGGTGGAGCCTTTGGCACTCGCGGCCCTCAACACCCATCCGCAGGCCGGTATTGCCCGCCTGCTGGCTTTGGTGATGCGGGAAACGCTGATGCGGGGGGCGGATTTCTGCATTCCCTGCGTGCCCAAGGATTGCCTGTCCGATGCCTTGATCGACCCCGCGATCAAAACGCTGGAGAGCCGGGGAGCCACGATCCGCTTCAACACCCGCATCACCGGGATTGAGACCGTGGGTGAGCGCGTCACTCTGCTGTCAACAACCACCGGGCCGGTCGCGCTGGGGCCGAAGGATGCCGTGGTCCTCGCGGTTCCGCCCTGGGTGGCGGCGGATTTGCTGCCGTTTCTGGTGGTACCGACGGAATATCAGTCGATCCTGAATGTGCATTTTTTGCATGATGCCGATCCGAAAGGGCCTCTCGGGAAGACGGGTTTCCTGGGGCTGCTGTCTGGCAAAGCGGAATGGCTGTTCGCCAAGCCGCGGCATGTATCGGTCACTATCAGTGCCGCCAATGAGCTGATCGACGAACCCGCTGCCGTGCTGGCGGCCCTGGTGTGGCCGAATGTGCGTGTCGCGCTGGGGCTGCCGGCCCGGATGGACGCGGAGATGCCGCAATTCCGGGTGGTGAAGGAAAAGCGGGCGACCTTCGCGGCGACCGCGATGCAGGAAGTCCGCCGGCCGGGGGCGGACACACGATTGGAAAATCTCTCAATTGGCGGCGATTGGACTAACACCGGGCTGCCCGCGACGATCGAAGGGGCGATCCGCTCGGGGCGGGTCGCGGCCAATGTGATCCTCGCCGCCGCGATCGAATAAATCGATGCCGAACGACATTGACATGCTGTCGCCATCTGACGACGAACTGCGCCTCGCATCCGAACGGGCCCAGGCTGCCTTGGGCCGCCGGCAGCGCCCGGATGGTCATTGGGTGTTCGATCTCGAAGCTGACGCGACCATTCCGGCGGAATATGTGTTGCTGGAGCATTTCCTCGACCGCATCGATCCCGCGCTCGAGGCCAAGATCGGCGTCTATTTGCGCGCGATCCAGGGCGAGCACGGCGGCTGGCCGCTGTTCCATGACGGGGCGTTCAATATCTCCGCCAGCGTGAAGGCCTATTTCGCCCTCAAGGCCATCGGGGATGACCCGCAGGCGCCGCATATGCGCCGGGCGCGTGACGCGATCCTGGCGGCCGGCGGCGCGGAACGCTCCAACGTCTTCACCCGCGCGCAGCTTGCTTTGTTCGGGGCGGTGCCGTGGCATGCCGTGCCGGTGATGCCGCTGGAAATCATGCACCTGCCGCTGTGGTTTCCGTTCCATTTGTCCAAGGTGTCGTACTGGTCGCGGACGGTGATCGTGCCTTTGCTGGTGCTGATGGGAATGCGACCGAAGGCGCGCAATCCCCGCGCCATCCACATCCAGGAACTGTTTCAGACACCGCCCGATCAGGTCAGCGACTGGATCCGCGGCCCGTATAACTCCGGCTGGGGCCGCTTTTTCAAATACGTCGATAGCATTTTGCGAGTCGTCGAACCCTGGTTTCCGCGCCGCGGCCGGGATCGCGCCATCGCCAAGGCGGTGGCCTTCGTCACGGAGCGGTTGAACGGCGACGATGGGCTGGGTGGCATCTACCCCGCGATCGCCAATAGCGTGATGATGTTCGATGTATTGGGCTATAGCCCTGAGCATCCCGACGCCGCGATCGCATGGCAGGCGATCCGCAAATTGCTGGTCATCGACGAAGACAGCGCCTGGTGCTCGCCCTGCCTGTCGCCGATCTGGGATACAGGCTTGGCGGGACACGCCATGGCGGAAGCGGGTGCCCCGATCGCCGCGGCCTGCGACTGGCTGAAGACCCGCCAAATCACCGAACTGGCCGGCGACTGGGCGGTCCGCAGACCCAATCTGCGTCCGGGAGGTTGGGCGTTCCAGTATGAAAATGCCCATTACCCTGACGTCGACGACACCGCTGTCGTCGGCATGCTACTGCACCGCCAGGGCGATCCGGCGCATGCGGAGGCAATCGCCCGAGCACGAGAATGGATCGTCGGCATGCAATCCGCCGGGGGCGGCAAACTCGATGGCGGCTGGGGGGCTTTCGAGCCGGAGAACACCCATCTCTGGCTCAATCACATCCCGTTCGCCGATCATGGCGCGCTGCTCGATCCCCCGACCAGCGATGTGACCGCCCGATGTGTCTCCTTCCTTGCGCAGATCGGGATGGCGCAGGACGATCCGGCCATGATCCGCGCGATGGCGTTTCTTCGGCGCGAGCAGGAGCCGAACGGCAGCTGGTTCGGCCGTTGGGGCACTAACTACATCTATGGCACCTGGTCGGTGCTCTGTGCTCTGAACGCCGCCGGGGTGCCGGCCGAGGACGCCTCGGTCCGCAAAGCGATTGATTGGCTCATTTCTGTCCAGCGCGACGATGGTGGCTGGGGGGAAGATGAAGAAAGCTACGCCGATGCCGCGCCAGGGCAGTATAAAGAGTCCACACCAAGCCAGACCGCCTGGGCCTTGCTCGGCTTGATGGCGGCTGGCGCGGTCGATCACCCGGCGGTGTCGCGCGGGATGGCCTATCTGGCAGCGACCCAGCGCGATGACGGGGAATGGACAGAAAAACCCTACACTGCTGTCGGTTTTCCGCGAGTCTTCTACCTGCGCTACCACGGCTACCGGCTCTATTTCCCTTTGCTGGCGCTGGCCCGTTATTGCAATCTCCGGCGTGGCAATACCAAACAGGTTGCCTTTGGCTTCTGAGCGCATCGGGATCGTCGTCGGACTGGCCGCCGAAGCCCGGCTCGCCCGGCTCACCGGGTGTCTGGTCGCGATTGGCGGTGGCACACCGGATGGGGCGGCGCAGGCCAGCCGGCATCTGATCGCGCAGCACGTCACCATGCTGGTGAGCTTTGGTCTGGCCGGGGGGCTGGACCCGATGATGCGCCCGGGCGATCTGATCGTGCCTGAACACGTTCTCACCAACGGCTTCCGTCTGGCGACATCGGCTTCGGTCAATGACTGGCTGGGGGGCACGACCGGCCATTCCCTGCTAGGATCGGACCGGATCGCCGTGACGCGAGACGACAAGCGGCGCCTGTTTCTGTCCACCGGATGCGCGGCGATCGATCTGGAGAGTGGGCCGGCGGGGATGGTCGCGGCGGAAGCGGGTGTCGCCTTTGGGGTGCTGCGGGCCATCTGCGATCCGGGGTCGCGCACTCTGCCTCCGGCCGCATTGGCGGCGTTGGATGGGCGGGGGATTATTGGCCTCGGCCGGGTGCTGGGTTCGATTTTGCGGCATCCGCGGCAGATACCGGCTCTGCTGGCGCTCGCACGGGATGCCGCGGCCGCGCGCCAGGCCTTGATCAGCCGCGCCGTTCAGTGCGGTTCCACGGCGGGAATCAGGTAAAAGCCGGTTGCGGCGGTGAGCGTACAGGGGCGCGCACGACCCGGGACGCGGGGAATGTCGCGCGGGCGACGGTGCCCAGACCTGGCGTGCTGGTCAACTCAAGGCTGCCGCCGTGTAGGTCCAGAAGTTTGCGCGTGATGGCCAGGCCCAGCCCGGTTCCGCCGAAGCGTCGGCGGATGGAAGCATCGGCCTGATGGAACGGTTCGCACAAGGCAGCCAGGGCCTCTTTTTCGATGCCGATGCCGGTATCCGCGATGACGATGGCGACCCCGCCGCTCTCGGTCGCTTCGGTACGTATAATAACCTGGCCTCCGGCCGGGGTGAATTTCACCGCATTGGCCAGCAGATTGAGTAGAATTTGTTTCAGGGCTCGCCGATCGGCGCGCAGTTCGGTGGTTGACAGGTCCTCGGCCTGATCGACGGTCACGTGGCCTTCTTCGGCGCGGGTTGCAACCAAGCTGTAGCAGGATTGGACGAACCCGGCCATTTCTAGGGTCTCATCGGTCAGATCGAAACGCCCCGCCTCGATCTTCGACATATCCAGCAGGTCGTTGATGAGGTCGAGCAGGTGACGGCCGCCATGATTGATGTCACGGGCATAGGCGGCATAGCGCTCTCCGATTTTGCCAAAGGGCTGATCGATCAGCAGTTCGGAGAAGCCAATGATCGCGTTCAGCGGCGTCCGCAGTTCGTGGCTCATATTGGCCAGGAATTCGGATTTGGCCCGGCTTGCGGCCTCGGCGCGGTCCTTGGCGTCACGCAGTTCCCGTTCGGCCAGGACTTCTTCAGTCACATCGCGGCCGGTGCCGCGATAGCCGGTGAAATGTCCGTAGGTGTCGAAGACCGGAACACCGCTGATGCTCACGTAGTGCTTGCTGCCGTCGTCGGCCAGCCGTTCATACCGCAAATCCTTGAAGGCGCGGTGGGCCTTCAGGTCTGCAATATGCGCCGACCAGAAGGAACTGGACGGGGCGGCGCCGATGAGTTCCCAGCGGGTCATCCCGATGGAGGAGGGGCTGCCGAACAAGTTGGTAGGGGAGGTCGCCGAACTCCATGTGAACCGAAAGGCCGTGTCCTGTTCCCAGAACCAGTCGGACGCCAGTTCCGCGTAGGCGCGAAGACGTCCCTCACCCTCCCGCAAGGCGAGGGCGGTCGAGTGGAGCGCGGTGTTCTGCTCCTGCTGTTCGTTGAATTGCCGGCCGATGACGCGGAACAGCAGCAGGAAGCCGATGGAGGAGATCATGGCACCCAGGGCGAGCAGCGTGGCTTGGCGCCGCCATGGTGCGAGTGCAACGGCCTCATCCAGTGCGACATTCATGACAATTGGGTAATCACGCAGCGGATGGACCGATACGACAGAAACGGCGTTTGTGGGGCCCTCGACCGACCGATACGTACGCCCGCCTGCCGCTATCGCGGCATTCCAGGCAGTCCGGTCGGCCATGCGTTCGCCACCATCCGGTACCGGTTCAGGGTAGCGCGCAAGCAAGGTGCCGTCGCTGCGCAGCATGGTCACATTCAGACCAGGGCCAAGGCGCAGGGCAGCGTAGAAATCTTCGAAATACCCGACATCCAGCACCGCGACGGCTACGCCGACGAATGTCCCATCGGCGGCTTCCATGCGCCGGGCCATGAAGATCGCCATCGAGCTGACCGCCCGACTGCGGCTTGGCAGGCCCACGAACATCACGTTGTAGCGGTGCGTCGCCAGATAGGAAAACCAATCCCGGTCCGCGGAGTCGATGCTGGGCGACGCGTAGGTGCGGGATGTGTTCACCAGCATACCCGTTGAATCCATTACCAGGAAGGCATTGGCCTGCGGCAGGTTGTGCAGCAGATCGCGAAGAAAGGCGTGGGTTTCCAGGTTGGCGAAGCGTTCCCGCACGGCATCGCGTTCCGCGGTCGCGAGGGGGCGGCTGCCCGCCTGAATCCTTTGCAGCGCGCCATCCACGACCTGAACATAGCGGGCGGTTTGCTCGGCGAGCACGACCCCGAGCGCACGCGTATCGCGCTGGAACCCTGCCACGGCTGCCTGGCGAAGCTCCAGCGCCAACAGGGATGCGCCGACCAGTGCGGTGAGTACAAGTGAAGCGCAGGCGACCCACAGGAGGCGGGACGACCGAAAGAACGTGCCGTTTGAGACAATGCGGTCCAGGGGGCTGTTCACAGATCCTCAATCGGTACCCGGAGCGTATGATGGCATATTACTCAATGCATGTCGCTCGTGACATAAATTAGACGCCCTGACCAAGGCGGCGCAAGGATTACCGCAGGGGTCTCGGGCCGACGCGAACCGTGGAAGGGTTGCCGCGCAGGATGTCGGGGGGGACACCCTGTCTGAATTGGATATCGTAGCTGTTGGAACCACATCGCAGGCCACGCAAGGTGACCTCGGTCAGCCAATCCGGCAGGCTGGGATCAACATACAGGCAGCCATTGGGTGCATCCGGCGCGATGCTGAGCATCGCCTGCAGCAAGGCGAATGCAGAGCCCGCGGCCCAGGCCTGGGGCACATTGGCCCCGGCATAGCGCACGGGGAAGCTCCGCGGCTCCCGCGTCAGGCCGGCATAGAGTTCGGGGATCTGATGTGCCTGAAAATGGCGTGCCGCGTCGGTCACCGCGCGGGCGACCTGTGCGGCTTCCCGGGCGAAACCGTATCGCTTCATCCCAAGCGCGATGAGGCTGTTGTCATGCGGCCACACCGACCCGTTATGGTAGGAATACGGGTCGAACCGCGCATGGTCCGCCGACAGGGTCCGGATGCCCCAGCCGCTGAACATATCGGCGCGCATGAGCCGATCAACGACGCGTCGCGCCCGGTTGGCCGGCACGATGCCGGACCACAACAGGTGGCCGGGATTTGAGGCCACAGAGAACACTGGTCGCTTCGTGCCGTCCAAGGTCAGCGCGTAGAACCCGCCCGCCTCGTCCCAAAAAATGGCGTTGAACCGTTCGAACAGGCTGGCGGCCTTGGTGCGCAACGCCGCCGCCTGATCGGGCCTTGCCAGCGCATCGAAGATCTCGGCCATGCGGGTCCAGGCGTCGTACACGTAGCCCTGCAATTCACAGAGCGCCTTGGGCCCCTGAACCGGGGAGCCGTCGATCATGTTGATCGCGTCGCCGGAATCTTTCCAGGCCATGTTCTCGTATCCGGTGGCGCTTCGAGCCTGATACTCCTGAAACCCGTCGCCGTCGCGGTCCCCATCGGTGTCGATCCAGCGCAGTGCGGCTTCGGCATGCACGAGATGGCGGGTCAATAATGCGTGATCGCCCGTGGCCTTCCAGGCTTCATGGAGGGTGATCAGGTACAAGGGCGTGGCGTCGGCGGTGCCGAAATACGGCGTGTGGGGAACCAGTTTGAAATGGGCCAACTCGCCGTAGCGCAGCTCATGCATGATCTTGCCTGGTTCGGCGTCGCGCCTCGGATCATATTCTGCGGCCTGGTGCTGGCCTAGGACGGCGAGGCTGCCTTGCGCGAAACCTGGATACAGCATCATCGCCTGGAGCGACACGATAAGGCTGTCACGCCCGAACGGGGCGATAAACCAGGGCAGGCCAGCGGCAGGCATGGTCACCGGCCGCCCGTCCACGGTGAAGCCGAGCCGCAGCGCCGCGAGGTCATCGCTCGCCTGAGCGCAAAAAGCATCCAGGGACGGGTCGGACGCCTGGACCTGGAGCACGGACTCACGCCAAGTCTGCGTATCGTCGCCTGGGTCTATTTGGGAATCGGGTGCTGTCAGCATCTCCGATCCATCGATCAGATCGTAGAGCAGGGTGGCGTGCCACGCCTCACCCGGTTGCAGGGCGATCGGAAATGACAGGGTACTGTCGGCATAGGTCACAGCCGGGGTTTTGATCCGGATTGTCAGGCCGCGCACGAAATCGCCGTTGCGGTGCAGAGCGGTCAGGGTCTGGATGTCGGGCGACCAGGCCACGCTGTTTTCGCCTCTCACTGCCTGGCGATTGGCTTTGGCCTCAAACACGTCGGCGAAGTCGGACACAATGTGCACCGACAAGTCGAACCGCGCGGCGGCGCGGCCGTAATTGGTCACTGTGATCCCGTCGCGCAGGCCGGCATCGATGCGCCGGTTCAGGACGAGCGCCACCGAACGGCGCGGAATATCCGCGGTACCGGATGGGATCGCCGGATTGGTCAGGTAGAATTTTGCCATGTCGGCGCTGACAGCGCCACCGGACAGAGACTCCCACGCCAGACCGGCGGCAGTGAGCATCCAGGCGCTGATCAGCCTGGTGTCGCGGAAAAACAATCCCTGCTGGTCCGCGCCGTTGATCTGGCCGTCCGGCCCGGTCACCAGAACGGTCATCGCATGATGTAGTGCGATGCGCGATGCGCCAGCCTGGACAGTGAATGCCATGAACACCTCGGAGCCCTATAGGTCGCTTTTACCGCATGCACGGGGGGCGAGGTAACAACGGATCGCGGCTCGGTGTGAGGCTGGTTCAGTCAATCATTGACATTGCACCTGCGAAGGCGACGCGGTAATCGGCGGATAGCCGCGCGATGCGGCCGCCGAAGGCAATCGTTTCCGCATGTTGTTGTAAAGGACGTAAAAATGGCTCGCGCTATGATCGGCCGCACCGTCCGGCGCCTGCGCAATGAGCGAGCCTTGTCCCAGCAGGCGCTCGCCACCCGCCTCGGCATCTCGGCCAGCTATCTCAATCTGATCGAGCACGATCAACGCGCTGTCACCGCCTCGCTGCTGATCAAACTGGCAGAGACCCTGCGCGTTGACCTGCGCGAACTGTCCGGCAGCCAGGAGCGGCAGTTGGAAAGCGGATTGCGGGAGGCCTTCGCTGACCCGCTGTTGAGCGGGGACGCCGTGCCGGAGGAGGAGATCGGTACCCTGGCCGGCGGAAGTCCCCACGCCGCACGCGCGGTCCTGGCGCTATACCGGGCCTGGCGGGTGGCGCGGGAGGACGCGGGCGGAATCGCCTTGCCATCCGGCCGCCGGGTCATGCTGCCGCACGAGGAAGCGCGCGACCTGTTCGATGACCGGGGCAACTACTTCGGCATCCTGGAAGAGGCCGCCGAACGGATCGCGGAGACGATGGGGGCCAGCGCACCGGCCGAAACCAACCACGCGATCGCCGAACGGCTGCGCGGCCAGCATGGCGTGCGGGTGACGGTCGAAGCCCTGGACGGCGCCATGCGACGCTACGATCCCGCGACACGGGGGCTGGTGTTGTCGGAATCCCTGCCACGCGCAAGCCGCGGGTTCCACATGGCCTTTCAACTGGCCTTGCTGGAGGCGCGCGACGCCGTCGAAACCGTTCTGCAAGCCGCCGCGCCCTCGTCGCCCGAAGCCGCAATGCTAATCCGGATCGGATTGCTGAACTACGTCGCCGGGGCGCTGCTCATGCCCTATGCCGGTTTTGCCGCGGCCGCGCTGGCCTTGCGCCATGATATGGAAGCCCTCGCGGCGCGGTTCGGCGTATCGTTCGAACAGGCCTGTCATCGCCTGTCCACCTTGCAGCGCCCCGGCGCGCGCGGCGTCCCGTTCTTCTTTCTACGGGTCGATCCGGCGGGGAACGTGTCCAAGTGCTTCTCTGCCGCTGGGTTCCCCTTTGCGCGCTATGGCGGTTCCTGCCCGCGCTGGGTCGTGCATACCGCCTTCGCCTCCCCCGGATCGGTGCGCGTGCAGGTGGCGGAGCTCCCTGACGGGGTCGCCTATCTCTGTTTCGCCCGGGTCGTCGCCCGGCCCGCGCAACGGTGGGGGGAGCCGCAGCCGGTGCATGTCATCGCGATGGGCTGCGCCTTGGGCAATGCGGTTGATGTCGCTTACGCGGATGGTCTCGACCTCGATCGCGCAAAGGTTGGCATCGGCCTGTCCTGCCGCCTGTGCGATCGCCCGGATTGCCGCAGCCGCGCGTTTCCGCCGCTGGAGCACCGCCTGGCTCTGGATACGCTGACGGCCGGTGCAACACCGTTCCGGTTTGAACCGAAGCGAGGCAAAGACGCATAGTGCGGGCGCTGGCCTCACCGCCTGGGCAACACCGGATCGCCCGGTCTATGCTCGCTCAAGCCCAACGGGAGTTAATGCCATGAAGATCACTAGCGCTGTCGCCACCACACTCGCCATTCCCGAAGACGATCCTCTTGCCAATATGCCCGAAGAGGTCGGCCGCACCCGCCCCGTCGTCATCCTGCGTATGCGCACCGATAACGGTATCGAGGGTATCGGTCTGACATTCTATGGCGGCGCGATGACCGGCAGCCTGCGTGTCGCCGTGGATGAACTTGCCGCGCTGACCATCGGCGAAGACCCACTGATGATCGAGCGGATTGTGCGCAAGCTGCGCGCCGCCGCGGGCGATAACTGCGGCCCGGGCGGCATCTTCGATCTCGCGCTGGCCGCGATCGACATTGCATTATGGGATATCAAGGGCAAGTTCCTCAACCAGCCGCTGTACAAGCTGCTCGGTGGCTACCGTGACAAGGTGCCGACCTATGCCTCGGGCTCGCTGCGGCGGGGGTTGTCGGATAGTCAGGCGCAGCGCGCGGCGCAGATCCTGGTGCAGAAGGGCTTCACGGAGATGAAGACCCAGATGGCGCTGCCGGGCAATCCGACCCCGGCCGAAGAATGCCGCCGGGTCCGCGTGGTCCGCGAAGCCATCGGCCCGGACATTAAGCTGATGTGCGACATCAACCAGCGCTGGCGGCCGGAGCAGGCGATCGACATCGGATCGCGCATCGAAGATGTCGGGCTTTTCTGGCTCGAGGATGTCACCACCGCCAACGACTATCAGGGTCTGGCCCGCGTGACCGCGGCGCTGAAGACCCCGATCGCGGGCGGCGAGTATCTCTACGGCATAGCGCCGTTCCGGCAGATGATGGAAGCCCATTCGGTTGACATCATCATGGTCGATATCATCCGGGCCGGCGGCGTCACGCAGTGGATGAAGATCGCCGGCATGGCGGAGGCGTTCAACCTGCCGATCGTGAGCCATGTGATGCCGGAGATCCTGGTGCACCTGGTGGCGGCGGCGCCGAATGGTCTGACCGTGGAATACATGCCCTGGATGCTGGCACTCTATGAAGAGACGCCCGCTATCGAGAACGGCATGCTGATCCTGCCGGATAAGCCCGGCCTCGGGCTGACGTTCGATGAGGCCGCGGTGAAGGCGTTCACCGTCTGAGGCGATCAAACGGAGGGTGGGCGCAACCCACCCGCCGATGTTGTTACCCGACCTTTCGCCATTTGTGTAATGACCGCAGGTTGTCGGGACGGGGCTGGTCGGGGAACAACTGCGGCCACTGGGTCCAGGATACCTCACCCACGTAGATATCGCCGAGGCTGTCCACGCAAAGCCCGTGCGGCGCCATGAATTCGGTTGCGCCCAGACCCGGCCCGAGTCCGCCGAGCCGGCCGATACGCTTGCCGGTGTTATCGAGGATGGTTACGCGCGGCCCGAGATTGGGCAGATGGCGGTTGACCGGCTGCACGGGGCCGAGTTCCCCGACATAGCAGACAGGGCATTTGCCGGGCGGCATATACAGTCCGCAGGGGCGATGCAGGTTGTTCCACTGCGTCTCATACCGACCGTTGACGTCGAAGACCTGTACCCGGTGGTTTTCCCGGTCAGCGACATAGACCCAGCCATCGGCGTCGCAGGTGATGTTGTGGGTAATGTTGAACTCCCCGGGATCGCTGCCGGGCCCGCCCCAGGATAGGAGCAGCCGCCCATCGGGGGCGTATTTGTGGACCCGCGAATTGCCATAGCCGTCGGCGACGTAGATGTCCCCATTGGGGGCCATCGCGGTGTGGGTGCAGCGGTGGAATGGCTCCCCGCTCATGTAGGGGGCTGGCTTGCCGGAAACGCCGAGGGTCAGCAGCACCTTGCCTTCCAGCGTGCACTGGCGGACGGTGTGATCGCCGTCGTCGGTCAGCCAGACGGTGTTGTCGGGGGCCATGAAGACGCCATGGGCGCGGGGGAAGAGGCCCTCCCCCCAGGCGCGCAGGAAATGGCCGTCGCGATCGAACACCATCATTGGGTGCTCGCCGCGGTTGAAGACGTAGACGTTGTCTTTAGCATCGACGCCGATCCCGCCGATTTCCTTGAATGACCAGCCGGGGGGCAGTTTGGCCCAGTTCTCGACCGGTTCGTATGTATATTCGCCTGATCCAACCGTTGGCATGGCCGTCCCCCTGCTTGTTCGATGCGGCGAAGCTTGTCATGAAGTGCGTGAGCCGGCCAGGGTGGAACCCGAGAGGGCAGAAACCGACTGGGCCACCCGCCATGGGAGATCACGATGTCGAACCCGCCACGATTGGCGCTTACGTTCGTTTGATGCCTGAAGCCCACGCGTCCTTGCGCGGGATCACCCGCGTCTTCCCGGGTGACAAGCCGCTGCATGCCCTTGGTCCGCTTGATCTCGACATCGCGCGGGGGGAGTTGTTCTCCGTCGTCGGTCCGTCCGGCTGCGGTAAGTCCACGTTGCTGGATGTCCTCGCCGGCCTCAGTGCCCCCACCGCGGGAACCATCCGCTTCGAGGGCAACCCGGTCGCCGGCCAGGTCCCCGATGGGATCGGCGTCGTTTTCCAGGAGGATGCGAGCTTTCCTTGGCTGACCGTCCACGACAACGTGGCCTTCGGGCTCCGCCGTGGCGGGGTCGACCCGGCGGAGATCACGCGCCGAGTGGACTACGCCGTTGGCTTCATGGGCCTTCGAGAGTTCACCCGCGCTTACCCGGCGCAACTGTCCGGCGGCATGCGCCAGCGGGTTTGCATCGCCCGCACCCTTGTGCTGCAACCCAGGATGATCCTGCTCGATGAGCCCTTCGGGGCGCTCGACCAGCAGACCCGCCTGCTGATGGGCGATGAGCTGCTGCGTTTGTGGCGGGAGACTGGGGCGAGCGTGCTGCTGATCACCCACGCCCTGGATGAGGCGGCGATGCTGTCCGACCGCGTGGGCGTGATGTCGGCGCGGCCCGGGCGGTTCATCGACATGGTGGAAACCGGGTGGGCGCGGGACCGCGACAGCCGGATTGTCTCGGATCCGTCGTTCGGTGTGGTGACTGGCCGGCTGTGGTCGTCGTTGCGTGCCGAATCCATGAAAGCCATCGGCCGGCCCGGCGTGGCCTGACCACGGCGTCTTTCCAGCCTCGCGATATGCCATCAGGATGCCGTTATGACCCTTCCTCCGCTCTCCCCCCGTATCCGCGCCACCTTCGCGGCCCCGATTCCCACGGCTAAGGCCTGGGCCGGCGGCTACGATGGGCGGGCCGGAGCGGCCATCGACCTCACGCAGGCGGTGCCCGGCTACCCGACGCATCCCGACCTCGCCGCTCGGCTGGCCGAGGGGGCCTCGTCCCCCATTCAGGCGCGCTACGGCACCATCGATGGCGATGAGGCGCTGCGATCCGCGCTCGCCGCTGACATCAACCGGGTCTATGACGCCGACATTGGGGCGGGGGACGTGGCGATCACCGCCGGTGCCAACCTAGCCTTCACCATGGCTATGACCGTGCTCTGCGGTGTCGGCGACCAAGTCATGCTCCCAGTACCCTGGTATTTCAACAATGCGATGGCGCTGACCATGCAGGGGCTGGAGCCCTTGCCGCTGCCTTGCCGTGCCGAAGATGGGTTCATCCCCGACCCAGAGCGGGCGGCCGCCCTGCTCACCCCGCGGACCCGGGCGATCGTGCTGATCAGCCCCAACAACCCGACCGGCGCGATCTACCCGCCGGAGGTGATCGCGCGATTCGCCGAGTTGTGCAGGAGTCGTGGCATTTGGCTGATCGTTGATGAATCGTACCGGGATTTCCTGCCTGACAGCGCCCTGCCGCCGCATACGCTGTTCCAGGACCCGGCCTGGCGGGATGGGGTGATCCAGCTTTATTCCTTCTCCAAGGCCTATTGCGTGGCCGGGCACCGCGTCGGCGCGATGGTCTGTGGTCCAAGGGTGCGGACCGAGTTGAACAAGGTCCTCGACACCATGCAGATCTGCCCGCCCCGCGGCCCGCTGCCGGGGCTGACCTGGGCGATCGACCACCTGCACGCCTGGAAGGCTGGTAACCGCGGCATCATCGCTGAACGCGCCCGGCTGTTCAGGGACGGCGTGGGCCAACTCCCGGATTGGCGGATCGATGCCCTGGGCACCTATTTCGCCTATATCCGTATCCCCGAGACGGGCCCGGACGCGATGACCGTGGGGGAGGCTCTGGCCACGCGATGCGGTCTTGTTTCCCTCGCCGGCCCGTTCTTCGGGCCTGGCCAGGATCGTCACTTGCGGCTGGCCTTCGCCAATGTCGGGCTGGAGGCGATCGCCGAAGTCCCTAACCGGCTGCGCGCCTTGAAATAGCGGCGCATTCCGCGTTTGCTTCGGCACGGGTGACAGGGTACGGTCCGCCCAACAAGAAAGCGGAGGATACCCATGAACGCGCCCGTGTCGCTTCACGACGCCTGGACCATGCCTCTCGACCAAATCGATGTCAGTCAGCCGCGCCTGTATCAGGACGACACGTGGGAAGATTACTTCGCCCGGCTCCGCCGCGATGACCCCGTGCATCACACCACCGACGGCATGTATGGGACCTTCTGGTCGGTCACCAAATACAAGGACATCATGGCGGTTGATACCAACCACCATGTTTATTCCTCCGATGCGATGATGGGCGGGATCGCCATCCGCGACCTGCCGATGGACATGCGCCGGCCCAGCTTCATTTCGATGGACCCGCCCAAGCACGATGCGCAGCGCAAGGTGGTGTCGCCGATCGTTGCGCCGATGAATCTGACGAAACTGTCGACGACCATTCGCGAACGGGCCTGCCGTATCCTCGATAATCTGCCGCGCGGGGAGGTGTTCGACTGGGTCGATCGCGTCTCGGTCGAACTGACCACGCAGATGCTGGCGACCCTGTTTGATTTCCCGTTCGAAGAGCGGCGCAAGCTCACCTACTGGTCCAATGTCGCGTCGGTGAACACCCGCGCCGGGACCGATATAGATTCGGAACAGAAGCGGGATGCCGTGCTGCAGGAAGCGGTGGCGTATTTTTCCGCGCTCTGGAAGGAACGCGCGGCACAGGAACCGCGGCCGGATCTGATTTCGATGCTGGCGCATGGCGAGGCAACCCGCGATCTGCCCAGCCGACCGCATGAATTTTTGGGCAATTTGCTGCTGCTGATCGTGGGCGGTAACGACACCACCCGCAATTCGATTTCCGGCGGGTTGCTGGCGCTTAACAAGAACCCGGATCAATATGCCAAGTTGCGGGCCAATCCGGACCTGATCTCCAGCCTGGTGCCGGAAATCATCCGCTGGCAATCGCCCGTCATCCACATGCGCCGCACCGCCTTGGTGGACGCCGAACTCGGCGGTAAACAGATTAAGGCCGGCGATAAAGTCGTGATGTGGTATATTTCCGGCAATCGCGATGAAGACGGGATCGATAACGCTAACCAGTTCATTATCGACCGCGCCCGCCCGCGCCAACATCTTTCTTTCGGCTTCGGGATTCATCGCTGTGTCGGCAATCGCCTGGCTGAAATGCAGCTGACCATTCTGTGGGAGGAGATCCTGAAGCGTTTCCCCGCGATCGAGGTCGTGGATGAGCCGACGCGCGGCTACTCCAACCTGATCCGCGGCATCAACGCGATGCCCGTTCGCATCCCCGCTTAGGGAGGATCCCATGACGGCGCTCTACTACGACTGGATCGCCAACCACGCTGATCGCCGCCCGGACTCCTTGGCTGCCAACGACCTCGGCAGCGGTCGGCGTTTCACCTACGCGATGCTCGACGAACGCATAGCCCGGCTGGCTTTGGTGCTGCGCGACCGGTTCGGGGTCCAACGCGGGGACCGGATCGCGGTCTTCGCCCCCAATACGATCGAGACCTTCGAAGTGCAGTTCGCCGTCTGGCGGTTGGGCGCGGTATTCGTGCCGCTGAACTGGCGCCTCGCGGTGCCGGAGCTGCGCGCGATCCTGACCGATTGCGCTCCGGTGGCAATGATCCATGACGCAGAATTCACCGACCGGGCGACGACCCTGGGTGAGGGGTTCCCGGCTATGCATCTGTGCGGGTTCGGCGGTCCACAATCAGCGTATGAGCAGGCTTTGGCGGATGCAAGCCGGCTGGCAAGCAACGAAACCATCGCTTTGAGCGAAATGTCCACCATCCTCTACACATCGGGTACGACCGGGATCCCCAAGGGCGTCACCATCCCGCATACGATGAACCTGCAGAATGTGCTCAATGCCACCGGGCCCGCGCTGCTCGGGCGTTATTCGGTGTTCCTCGGCGTGCTGCCGCTGTTCCATACCGGCGGGCTGAATGTCTGGGCCAATCCTGTCTTCCATCTCGGCGGCACCGTCATCCTCATGCGCAGCTTCGATCCAGGGGAGGCGTTGCGCCTGATTGGGGACCCGGCTTATGGCATCACCCATATGTTCGGCGTGCCGGCGATCTTCCAGTTCATGGGACAGAATCCGGCCTTCGCGACCACCGACCTGAGCCGGCTCGTCAGCGCCGGTGTCGGCGGCGCACCGACCCCTTTGGCCATATTGACCGCATGGGCCGAACGCGGCGTGCTGCTGCAACACGCCTTTGGTATGACCGAAACCAGCCCCATCGTGCTGATCCTCGACAAGGAAGACGCGATCCGGAAAGTCGGATCCGCCGGCAAGCCGATCCTGCATGGCCAGGTGAAAGTCGTCCGCACGGACGGCACCCCCGCGGGTCGCAACGAGATCGGCGAACTCTGGGTGAAGGGCGACCATATCACCCCCGGCTATTGGCAGAAACCCGAGGCCACCGCGGCCGCTTTCACCGACGGCTGGCTGCACACCGGCGACGCGGCTCTGGTCGATGACGACGGTTACTACTACATCGTCGATCGCTGGAAGGACATGTACATCTCCGGCGGGGAGAATGTGTATCCGGCTGAGGTCGAAAACGCCCTGTATCAAATCCCCGCTCTCGCCGAAGCCTGTGTGATTGGTGTTCCCGACCCGCGCTGGGGGGAGGTTGGACGCGCGATCGTGGTGGTGAAGCCGGATATGACCCTGACGGAGGACGAGGTGATCGCCCACTGTGCCGCTAACCTCGCCCGCTACAAGCTGCCGCATTCCGTGGTGTTCACGGACGCGCTGCCGCGCAACGCGACGGGTAAGGTCCATAAGCCGACGCTGCGGCAGATGTTCGGCGGCATCTGACCGGGGTCGGGCGAAGGTTCGATCTTTCGACCTGTTCGTATTACACTGCGGCCCTGGCGCGCAGGCGCTGACCGTCACCCTTCGCCTCAGGAGACCGCCATGGCCGGCGCGCTTGACCATCTGCTCGTTCTTGACCTCACCAGTCACCTTTCGGGTCCGTACTGCGCGATGATGCTGGCGGATCATGGCGCCGACGTGCTGAAGATTGAGCCGCCGGCGGGGGATTCCGCCCGCAAAATGCCGCCGTTCATCAATGGTGAGAGTGCGCCGTTCATGACCTGGAACCGCAACAAGCGTTCGGTTGTGCTGGATTTGAAGCAAGGCGGGGATCGGGACGCGCTGTTCGACCTCATCGATCGCGCGGATATCCTGATTGAGAACTACCGGCCGGGCGTTCTCGCGCGGCTCGGCTTCGGATGGGATGTGCTGCATGCCCGCAATCCGCGGCTGATCCTGGCCTCCATCTCCGGCTTTGGGCAAACGGGTCCTTATGCCAGCCGTGGCGGGTTCGACCTGATCACCCAGGCTATGTCGGGGCTCATGAGCACCAATGGCCCGGCCGATGGGCCGCCGCACCGGCTGCCGATCGCGATCTCGGATGTGACGGCGGGGATGTTCCTGGCATTCGGGGTGCTGGCCGCGGTGGAATCCCGGCACCGCACGGGGCTGGGGCAGCATGTCGAGACCTCCTTGCTGGAAGCCGCGACCTCCCTGGCAGTCTACGAATCCGCCCACTACTTCGCCACCGGTACGCGGCCGGAGCGGATCGGCCAGGCGCATCGCGGCAGCTCTCCCTATCAGTGCTTCGAAACGGGGGACGGCTACATCACCTTCGGCGCCTCCCAGCAGCACTTCTTCAAGGCGGTCTGCGACATCATCGGCCGGCCCGAGCTGTTCACCGACCCGCGCTTCGCCACCAACGCCGAACGGGTGAAGCACAACGACGTGCTGGTGGAGATGCTGGCCGCCGTGATGCGCGGGAAGCCCTCTGCCCATTGGCTGGCGGTGCTGGAACAGGCGGGGGTGCCGGCCGGCCCGGTGCTGCACTATGACGAGGTCTATACCGACCCGCATATCCTCGCGCGGGAGATGGTGGTGCGCACCGACCACCCCGTCACCGGCCCCTTCCACACGATGGGGGTGACGGTGAAGCTGTCGGACACGCCCGGTTCCGTGCGCTTGCCGGCCCCACGCCTGGGCGAGCATAACAATGCGATTCTCGGTGCCCGCCCCAAGGCGGCGGAGTGATGCGAATGGAGCGGTGGGCTATGCAAAGCTGGGTGATGCGAAGTGGGGTGATCATCCTGCTGGCCGGGCTGGCCTGTTGTTCCGGCACCCCGGCCGATTACGGCATCACCGGGCCGGGCAGCCGGGTGGCGGCGCCGAAGCCGGTTGATGTGTCGTCACCGACGCATGACATTTCGCTGCCCTACGCGATTCCTAACACCGGCAACGGGCGCTACTGGGGCTATAACTGACACGGCGGATGCCGGGGCAGTTATAGCCGGAGCGGTCAGCTCGGGTCCGCTGTCAGGCCGGCGGCCTCCAGACCGGCCCGGGCGGCCAGGTCGTCATTGTCCGAGCTGTCACCCGTCGTGCCGATGCAGCCGATGATGGATTTATCCGCGCCGCGGATCAGAACGCCGCCCGCCACGGGGATCATCGAGCCGCCGATGGCGCCGTTCACCGCGCCGATGAAATGCGGGCGTTCGACCGCGCGCAGGCCGAGCGTCTTTGATCCGACCCCCATCGCCAGGGCGCCATAGGCCTTGCCGATGGCGATATCGGCCCTGCGCAGCGCGGTGCCGTCTTCGGCCGCATAGGCCTTCAGTACGCCGCGGGCATCGAGCACCGCCACGGCCATTGGATTAAATTTATTTGCGCGGGAGAAGGCCAGCGCGGCGGTAACGGCGGCTTGGGCTCTTTCGAGGGTCAGTTCGGTCATCGGTGGGACTCCATAGTGCGGTGCCAGATTACAGGAACAACCCGTCCGGGTCGCCGTTGAACATGACGGCGCCGACGGCCTCGAAATGCGCGTCGCGGGATTGGATCTGCTGCGACAGGGTGTGCATATCGCGGAAGCGCCGCTCGAACGGGGTGCCCTTGAAGATCGCCGAGGTGCCCGCCGCCTTGTAGACATAATCGGCGATTTCGATGGCAGTATGGGTGCCGTGCGCGCAGGCCAGCCGTAGCCGCACGCGGTCGTCGGTGCCGATGACGTCGGAGTCATCAGCATGGTCGTAGATATCCTTCAGCGTCTCGACCAGATAGGCGCGGGCGGCGCCGAGATTGGCCTCCCGCCGCGCGAACGCGGACTGAACCACCGGGCTGTCGGCCATGCGGCTGAGACCGCGCGGCGCCTTACCGCGGGCCAGGTCCTTCAGCGCGTCCAGCATGGCCCGCGCGAGGCCGAACGCCACCGCCGCGACGCCCACGGCATAAAGCCCCTGCATGGTGAAGGCATAGAGAGGGCCGGAGTCGCGGCGCAGCGTCGGGTCCTCCCGCGTGCCGGTGAAGGCCTCGGGGACGAACAGATTGTCGAGCGTGTAGCCCTCCGAGGCGGTGCCGCGCATGCCGAGCGTGTTCCAGTTCTCGATATGCACCGCATGTTCGGCCGGATACAGTAGAGTGCGCACGGTCGGCCGGCCGAAGCGGTTTAGACGCAGCGTGCCATCGGGTTCGACCACCTGTGCATGCGCGCCCATCCAGGTCGCCTGCCGGCAGCCGCTGGCGAAGTGCCACTCCCCGCTGATGCGGTAGCCGCCGGGTACCGCGATGGCTTTGTGCTGGTTCGGTGGCCCCCAGGCAATCGCGGCGCGCGGATCGGCGAAGATGGTCCGCGCTGTTTCCAGCGGGATGAAGGGCGCGATCAGGGCCGCGCTATTGGCCACGAACAGGTTCCAGGCGAGGGAGCCGTCGTAGCGGCCGATTTCCTCGATCGCGGCCATATAGACCCAGGGCTCGACCTGATCGCCGCCAACGGAGCGGGGCAGCAGCAGGCGGGGAATACGGGCGTCGACGACCTGCGACCACAGCGGTTCCGGGATGGTCTGGGTCTGCTCGATCCGATCCGCGGCCGCCGTGATGGCGGGCCCGAGGGCGCGGGCCCGTGCGACCGGATCAGACAACAGGAGGGGCGCGCTGACGTCGTTCATGGTGGCGTTCCGCTTTGTGTTGGGGTGATTGGGCGTCCAACCCGGGGCGCTGTCAATGCGAGCCGGCGGGGGCGTGGCGGGCCTTCGCGCAGCGCGGTCCCAGGGTGCAAGGGCTTTTGCCCGCCTGGCTGCACGCACGCGTGGATCAGCTGGATGAGGCGGCCCGCCTCCGCCCCTGTCAGGTCCGTGTCGAGCAAAAGGACCGGGCTCACGGCGTAAGGGGTCTTGCGGGTCTCGGGCCGGATCCGGTGAATCAGGGGCGCGAGGGTCCCGAGCGGCAGGCCGGTCTCGACCAGCGCGGTCAGGATCCGACAGCGGGCGGTCAGGACGGCGGCCCTGGCCTGGAAGGCGCGGCGCACCGGGTCTGCCGTGCCGCGGGCGGCTGCGATGCGGGCGCGGCCCTCCGGTGTTCTTGGCCCGGTCGAGGCACCGCCATGCATCCGGCAACGGCCGTTCTTCATCGCTGGCCCCTTGCAAGGGCAGCCGGCGCGGGTTTTGGCACCGCAGCGGGGGGCGCGGTTCGGGTTGCCGCGCGGATTGCCGTTGCGCAGCGGGCCTGGGCGGGTCGTCTCACGGTGCATGGGGTTTTGTGGTTGGGCGATGGGTTTGGCCGGTTGAAGGTTGGGCTGGGGCGCCGCGGCAGCCTGTTGAATGGCAGCTCCGCCGTTCTGCCGATGCCGATCGGCATCCTCACGGCGCATGGGGTTTTGTGGCGCCATGCGATACAGCAGGTGCCGGGCGGGGTCCCAGGTGCCGAGTATTGTCTCGAGCACCGGAAACAGCGGCTTGGCCCCACCGGTTCGGGGGCGCGGGAGGTCGGCTGGGTCGCCGCTCCATAGCGGTTTTGAAGTGAGGCAGGAGGTCCAGAGCGGCGGCTCACGGTGCATGGGCTTTTGCGGGGCAAGCAGCGCGTGGTTTGGGGCGGCGGGCTTGGGCGTGGCGGCCTTGTTCATGGTGTGTTCATGGCATAGGCGGGTTTTCGCGCCAACCGGATTGAAGCGGGAGGCTTTGGTGTCAGGGCCCGTGCCAGTCGATGGATCGCAAGGATTCACCACAGAGGCACAAAGTCACGGAGGAGGCGGATCGGCGTTTGGGTGGTGGGACTTCTATAAAAACAGGGGAATTATCTTGAAATCCGCCCCTGACCATTTGCGTTTATTTGCGTTCATTTGCGGTTCCAAATTGGATTGCCTCACCTTTTTGGGGGGGAAGCGTATCGGGCAGCACAGGCAGCGGAACCGCGCATGAACACAAATGGCGCGCCTATCAGGAATTTTGTGTGATCGGCCTGTTGCACATTCTTCGTCTAATCCACTGTGAAGCGCTCGCCGAAGAGGACGGCGAACTGGATCCTGGAACGAATGGTATGCTTGATCAGGCCGTGACCACTGATGAATTTAAATCATCTGATACCAACCGGTATGACCGTTGACGCACAGGATCCAGCACTGCCGTCATGCCGACGCAGGTCAGCATGACGGGAAACGGCGCCGCGAGGGAAAGCGCATGACGAGGCGGCCGAATGTGGCACGCCTCTGCCCGGCATGACCGGCGGATATGGCCCCCCTCGCTTATTCCGAAGCCACAATCGGTGTCGCCCGCGACCTCGCCCCGACCGCGGCGTCCCAGAAGGCAAGTGGTGCGTCGTGTGGAGATTCTGTGCGTTGTCTGATGGACGTACTCTATATTTTTGGTAATCTCGCCACAATATAAGCGAAAAAGGGGGCGTGATGCGGGGCTTTGGATTGTGCGGTGCGGCGGGCATCGCCCTGCTGATCGGATTGGGTGCGCCGGCGGCGCAGGCCCTGCCGGTGACCTTCGCTTATTCCGGTGCGGAGGTCACCTGGACGGTGCCCACCACCGGCCTCTACGACATCGTCGCCTTCGGCGCGCAGGGCGGAGGTTTTAATTCGGTGTTACCAGGAGGCTTGGGGGCGGAGATCGGCGGCGATGTGGCGCTGACCGCCGGCACCACGCTGACGATCCTTGTCGGCGGGAAGGGTGGCACAGGCGCGGAACCGGGTGGTGGTGGTGGCAGTTTTGTCGTGGATGGGGTGACGCCCATCATCATCGCCGGCGGGGGAGGTGGCGGATCATTCCGGAATACGCCGGTTGGTGTGGGACTTACTGGCACGGGCGGCGGCAGCACTAACGGGACAGGCACCCCAAATGGGGGGGTAGGCGGTCAAAATGGTGGTGGGGGTGCGGCTGGCCTAGGCACCGACGGCGGCGGCGGAGGGGGATTTTCAGGTGACGGAACTGCCAATTTTTCAACTACGCATGGCGGCAAGAGCTTCCTGAATGGCGGGGCGGGCGGGGTGGATTCGAACCCCAATTTTGGCCCAGGTGGTTTTGGCGGCGGTGGCACCGGCGGCGCCGGATTTGTCAGCGGCGGCGGAGGCGGGTACAGCGGCGGCGGCGCCGGTAGAGGCGGCGGGGGTGGCGGTTCCTATATCGACCTCGCGCCCGGCGGCATTTACGGCGATGCCTATCTTGCGACCAACGCGGTTCTGGTTGCCGGTGAAAACGCCGGCGATGGCTCCGTGACGATCACGTTTTTGAGTGCAACGGCGGCTGCGGTGCCGGAGCCAGCCTCGCTCGCGGCCCTTGCCAGCGGCCTGGCGGCGCTCGCTCTGCTCCGCCGGCGCCAGGGCTGACACCACACGACATGGTTTTGGGAAGCCCGCATCACGCCAGTGGTGCTGGCTTTTTCGTGGCTCAGCGCGTGGCGGCTTCGCTTAGCAGTTCCATCGACGGGCTCCTCAGTCGCGGCCTGTATCTCGGCCGCCAGCGAGGGGACGCATATCGTTTCGGATATTTGTCACTATATTGGCGCCGTCGTCGGCCGGGGGTTGCTGCTCCAGCAGACTATCGGGCACGGATGGCTCCTGTGGCGCTGTTTCGTCCAACCAGCGAACGCCGCTGGTTGCTTCGGTCGCACGCTCGATCTGGCTGCCGATCTGGGAATCGGCATTTGCGCTTATTCGCGGTCATTCGCGGCTCCAGCACCCCCGCCATTGGGGGCGAGTGCCCAAACCCGCGAACCGTTTTCGCTCCCCTTCCCGCGCACAACGCCCCACATTAAGACACCCAGGACCGAGCGGACCCATCCCATGCCCACCGTCGACACCGCCACATTCCAGCGCGACTTCGCTCGGCTTCGGGCCGAGACCCCGCGGGAGCCGATACGGGTGACCTCGGACGGTCACGTGGTCGGCATTTTCCTCCCCCCCGAGGACCTGGAGCACTTCGAGCGTCTGAAACGCCGGGAACGGCAGGTCTATGTCGCGGGCGAAATCCCGGACGATATCGTCGCGGCGATCGAGGCAGCCGAGTACCTCCAACCCGCGACGTGACGTTCCCGGCACCGCGACCCGGCCTGGGGAGACGGAACCGCCGATGCGGTGCGCGCTGGCGATCTTCCGCGCGCTGGCGCGACAGATCGGGTGCGGCGGGGTAGACTGCGTCAGGACGATGCACCCCTCGCCCCGCACACGCCCAGGACCCCACCATGCCCGACCAGACCGACGAACACCGCCGCCTCCTGGGCACCATCCTGTTGGAACTCGACGACGAGGTCTTCGAGCACGAAGCCGTCCCCGATCCCACGGCCGAAGCCACCGTCGCGCTGGCCCGCGACCTGGCCCCTGACGCCGCGCCGGAGCTGGTTGAACGCCTCCACACCGAAGCAGCCAACTATGGCTACGCCGCCGGCAGCGTCCAGGCCAAAATAGCGGCCGATGGCGGCACCATCCGCCACGGCTGGCGCCTGCGGGAATGGCCGGAGGTGCTGCTGACCGCCGAACCCCACGTCCTCTGGATCGACCCGGCGGGCAAGCCCTGGGACATCGTGCCGGCGCTGACCAACGGCATCGAGTCGGTCTTCGTGCCCGCTCTCGACAACGCCGAACCAGGCCGGGGCAGCCTCTTCCGGGTCCTCTATGCCATCCCCGACCGCACCGCGATCATCGCCGAGCGCATCGCGGCGCTGAAACCGGGGCAGTTGGCGTATGAAACCCGGCGGGCAGCGAAAGCCGGGCTGAGCCTCACCGCCTGGATCGAGACCAAGTTGGGCGGGGACCCGGTGGCCGCCGGGCTCGCGGGCCTGATCGCCGCCTGCAAGGCCTATGGGCGCTGCATGCCGAAACTTCCGGACATGATAGACCCGAAGCCGGACGACTGGGACGACGTCGCGGAGGGTGAATACAAGCCCGAATATGGCCTCTATGACGCGGAGACCTATCTTATTGACGCCTCGATCCTCCGCCTCACCGCGGCGGATGCGATCCGCAAAGCCCTGCCGCAAAGCTGGCACGACCGTTGGAGCGACCTATGACCCCCACTATCGGCGCCGACCGGCTGTGGCAATCGATCATGGATCTGGCGGCGATTGGGCCGACGGCGGAGGGCGGCAGTTGCCGCATGGCGCTGACCCCGGAGGACACCGAAGCGCGGGCGCTGTTCCTGCGCTGGTGTGAACCGCTCGGCCTGCATCTGGAGCGTGACGCTATCGGCAACATGTTCCTGCGCCGGGAAGGGACGGACCCCAATGCCGCCGCGGTCGCGTTTGGCAGCCATCTCGACACCGTGCCGACGGGCGGGCGGTTTGATGGGATTTTCGGGGTGATGGCGGGGCTGGAGGTGATCCGCGCCCTCGACGCCGCCGGCATCCGCACCCGCGCGCCACTGGAGCTGGTGAACTGGACCAATGAAGAGGGCAGCCGCTTCCGCCCGGCCATGATGGGCAGCCGGGTGCATGCGGGGGAGCTCACGCTGGAAACGGCTTTGGCCACGACCGACGACAACGGCGTGTCCGTTGCGCAGGCGCTGCGTGACAGCGGCCAGGCGGGCGGCCTGACGCCCTCCCCGCGCGGCTGGGCCTGCTGGCTGGAGGCGCATATCGAGCAGGGTCCGGTGATGGAGGCGACCAACACCGATATCGGCATCGTCACCGGCACCATGCATGCCCGCTATTTCCAGCTCACCATCACCGGCGAGCCCAGCCATGTCGGCCCCACCACCATGGACCGCCGCCGCGACAGCCTGGCCGCGACCGCCGAGATTATCCTGGAAGTGGAACGGATCGCTTTGGCGTCGGAGCCGGGCGGGCGCGCCTCGGCGTCGTGGATCGAGAATTTCCCCAATGCCCGCGGCAATGTCCCGAACGTGACCCGGCTGCATTGCGACGTGCGCCATGATCATGCGGCGACCGCGATCGCGATGGAGGCCTCGTTGCGCGCGGCTTTGGACGAAATCGCCACGCGCCGGCGAGTGAAGATCGACGTCGATCCCTATGCCACGTTCGGGCCGATCGCGTTTGATCAGACGCTGGGGAATGTGCTGCGGCGGCAGGCGGAGAGCCGGCAGTTGACCACGCGCGACATGACGGCGGCGGCGGGGCATGATTCCGTCCTGATCGCGCCCTTGTGCCCGAGCGCGATGTTGTTCGTTCCCAGTGTTGGGGGCATCACCCATAACCCGGCGGAATACTCGACCAAGGCGCAGGTGGCGGCGGGGGCGCAGGTGCTGCTCGACGCGGTGCTGCAACTGGCGGGTTGAGCCAAACACGACGGGACCGGGACGGATGCTTAACGCTGATACATTACTGACCGCCCTGAGCACCCATGCGCGGGCCATGGCCACGCAGCGGACGGAGCGGCAGCGGCGGCGGGCACTCGACCCCGCCGATTTCGCGGCGCTGCGGGATTTGAACCTGCATCTGGCGGCGGTGCCGGTGGATTATGGCGGCTATTACGAGAATTTTGCCCGCTCGATCCGGCCCTTGTGTGAGGCGTACCGGATTCTGGCCTCGGGCGATTCCTCGGTCGCGCTATCGGCCTCGATGCATCCGGCGGTGCTGTCCTTCTGGCGCGATTCGCCCGCCCCCGATACCGGCGCCGCGGCGTGGGAGGCGCAGAAGCGCGCGGCCTTCAGCACCGTGATCGCCGGCCACTGGTGGGGCACAGTGATGTCGGAGCCGGGATCGGGTGGCGATGTGGCCAAGACCCGCGCCACCGCGCGCTGGGACGGCGCCCGCTGGCGCATCAGCGGGGAGAAGCATTTCGGCAGCGGGTCCGGTGCGACGTCGTTCATGGTGACTGTGGCGGTGCCGGAAGGTGAGGCGGACCCGGTGCAGTTCTATCTCGATACCCGTGGGGTGCCCTGGGACGGGTCGAGCGGCATGACCCTGACCGCGCCCTGGGACGGCCACGGCATGACCTCGACCAATAGCCACAGCTTCCGATTCAGCGATTTCCCCGCGACCCGCTTCGCCTGGCCCGGCTCTTATAGAAGCGTGACGGAGCGCGCGGGCGGGGCTGGGGCGGTCCTCTACACAGCGGCGATTGTCGGGGTGGTCGATACCGCGATGCGCACCACCCGTGACTATTGGGCCCAGCGGGGCGGACCAGGTGCATTGCGCGCTTATGAGAAAATGGAATGGGTCAACGCGCATAAGGAGACCTGGCTGCTGCATCAGGCCTGGGAGGGTGCTTTGACAGCGCTCGAAACCCAGACGCAGCCTCGCCATGCCGCCGCCTTGGCGAAGGCGACGATCGCGGATCTGGCGGACTCGATCCTGAATCGCCTGAGCCGGATGTCCGGTGGCGGGGCCTATAGCCGCGGCTCGCCGCTGGGTTTCTGGCTGGAGGACGTGCGCGCCGCCGGCTTCCTGCGCCCGCCCTGGGCGCTGGCGGCGGAGGGCTTGTTCACCATGAGCTGGGGCAAGGACGCGCTGGGGTTCGGCTGACGCCATCCGGCGCCCCCCTTAGGCAAAATGCCGCAGCAGCCAGATCGCGGCGATGCCGGCGGCCATGGTCAGCGGCAGGCTGCGGGTCAGGCCCGCGACCGCCAGCGCCGCCGTCGCCGCACCCCATTCCTGCCCCCCACCCGCCATCAGTGACACCGCGACCAGCGACACGATCAGGCAGCCGGGTAAAGCCCGCAGCCCGCGCGCCCAGGCGCCGTGCTGGGGGATGCGCTGGCCGATGAGGACGCCGGACAGGCGGATGAGGAAGGTCCCGGCGGTGAGGCCGAGGATGACGGTCCAGGCCTCAGTCATCGCCGTTGATCCCGGCCATGACGGCGCCGGCGACGCCGCCCAGCACCAGGCCCCATGACGGCGCCAAACCGAGCCCATGCGTGGCCAGAGTCACCACGCCGAGCGCGGTCAGCCAGGGCAGCAGATCGTCCCGCCCCTTCCAAAGCGAGCGGGCGATGGCGATGAAGGCGGCGGTGAACGCGAAATCCATGCCGAGCGACTTCGGGTCCGGGATGGAATGGGCGAAGGCAGCGCCGATGACGGTGCTGGCGCACCAGACTCCCAGTAGGCAGGCCCCGCCGCCCGCCAGATACCAGAACCCCACCGTTCGCCCTTTGGCGCGCTGCGCCAGCATCAGGGCCCAGTTCTCATCGGTCGTCAGATGCGCCCCCAGCGGAATCTGCCACCAGGGCCGCCCGGCATAGACATCGCGGATGGAGGCCGCCACCAGCAGCAGGCGCAGGTTCAGCACCAGCCCCGCCACAATCGCCGCCACCGCTCCGGCGCCGGCCAGCACCTGCTGGGTGGCGATGATCTGTGCGCCGCCGGCGAAGACCAGCGCGCCCATGCCGCCTACCTGCGCGGTGCCGAACCCGGCCTGCGCGGCCAGCAGACCGAAGGCGAGGCCATAGATCGCCACGCCGACCGCCAGCGGCGCGATCTCATGCGCGCCGGACCAGGCCTCGTTCAGCCTGGATCGGGCCATCTAGCCGGCGCCAAAGCCGAACAGCCGCCGGGGTGTGTCCCATAGCACCGCGCGCCGCATCGTTGCGTCCGGCACCAGCGTGTCCATGCGATCCAGCAAGGGACCATAATCGATCCGATCCGGCGCGCGCAGGAACGGCCAGTCCGATCCCCATACGCAGCGGTCCGGCGTGAAGGCGTCGAGCAGGGCCGCTACAGCGGGTGCGCTATCGTCATAAGGGTAGGATTGGCCGGAGAACTGGCTGAATCCCGACAGCTTCACGCTGGCCCGCCCGGCCCGGCCGAGGCCGAGCAACGCCTGAAAGCCCGGCTGCGTCAGCCCGGCCCCCGGCACCGGGCGGCCGCAGTGATCGATAACAAGTCGAACCATCGATCGCTCGATGGCGGGGAGGAAGAACAGCAGCTCATCCCCCCGCACCTGCAAGTCCAAAATCATGTCCAGGTCGACCATCTTGCGCAACAAGTCATCGGTTTTCGCGTAATGACCGACGCCATGAAAGGGGGCATTGAAGGCGACGCCGATAATGCCGCGGGTTTTCAGGCGCGCCAGATCGGATACGGTGATGTCGTTGGCAACCACCGCGATGCCCTTGAAGCGCCCCGCCCCGCGCGCCATTGCATCCAGCACCGGCGACAGGTCGGTTCCATACCCGGAATTGGTGCCGACGATCAGCGCATGCTCGACCCCATGGCGATCCATGATGCGCAGCAGGTGCTCAACCGGCGCGATCTCGGCCCCGGCGGGGCGGTATTTCGTGTCGGCGGCGAATGGAAACCGCGCGGGGTCGATGACATGGCAGTGGCAGTCGATGCGGGGGTGGTCGATGGATGGCATAATTCGGCCTCAGAATGTTGCCGCGACCGCCTTCAGCAAGGCCGGCGTGATATCCGGGCGCACCCCGAACCAGGCCTCAAAGGCCAGCCGCGCCTGGTTCAGCAGCAGGCCTAGGCCGTTGACCGTCAGATTGCCCCGTTCCCGCGCGGCGGCCAGGAACGGGGTTTCGAGCGGGGTGTAAATCAGATCGGCGACGATGGTCTGGCCCGGCAGGCGGGTCAACGTCACGTCAAGCGCGGGCTTGCCGACGAAACCCCGGTCGGTGGTGTTGACCAGCAGGGCGGCGTCGCCTGGCAGGTCATTGCGCTGCGCCCAGGGCAGCGCGGTCATAGGGGCGGATCCCATCGCGGCGGCCAGTTCGCTGGCCCGCTCCGGCGTGCGGTTGGTGATGCGGATGTCCGTCGCGCCATGCTCTAACAGGGCCACGACCACGGCCCGCGCGGCGGCGCCCGCCCCCAGGATCACGATCGGCCCCGCATCCGCCCGCCAGCCGGGGCGGGCATCGGCGATGCTTTGCACGAAGCCCACGCCATCATTGTTGAACCCGCGCAGGGTCCCATCCGCCTGCACGACGATGGTGTTCACGGCGCCGATGCGTTGCGCCATCGGGTCGATCTGGTCGAGCAGCGGCATGACCGCCTGCTTGTGCGGCATGGTCACATTGCAGCCTCGGAAGCCCAGGGGGGCAAAGCCGCGCAAAGCACGCTCCAATTGCGCGTCCTGCACGGGCAACATGACATAGCGGCCGACGATGCCGTGCTGGTTGAGCCAGAAGTTCTGGATCACCGGTGAGCGGGACTGCGCCACCGGCCAGCCCAGAATGCCTGCGAGGGCAAAGGCGTTGGGTTGGGACATGGCAGGACTCCTGAAGGATGGGACGGACGGGGAGGGGGTTATGCCTCAGCCGCGATTTTTGTCACCCCACGTCGGGATGGGTCTGCGTTGACCCCATCCCACCCGCCGCTTAGCGTCGCTCCGGTTTTGATAAGGATGCGAATGAGATGGCCAATCAACTGAAGGCTCGCCTCGCGGCGGGGAAGGCGGCGGTCAACGCCTGGCTTGCAATTCCCTCGGGCTTTTCGGCCGAGGTGATGGCGCAGTGCGGCTGGGATAGTGTGACCGTCGACATCCAGCATGGGGTGCAGGACTACCAGTCCATGATCCAGTGCTTCCAGGCGATGGACAAATACCCGATCACTCCGCTGGTCCGCGTGCCCTGGAACGAGCCAGGCATTATCGGCAAGGTACTCGATGGCGGCGCCTGGGGCGTGATCTGCCCGATGATCAACAACGCCGCGGAGGCCAAGGCGCTGGCGGATGCGTGCCTGTATCCGCCGATGGGCAAGCGCAGCAACGGACCGATCCGCGCGGCGGCGTATGGGGAGAATAGCCCATATCAGGGGATGGCGAACAGCGAAGTGCTGATCATCCCGATGATCGAAACCCGCGAAGGGATCGACAATATCGATGAGATCCTCAGCGTTCCCGGTATTTCCGGCATCTATATCGGGCCCTCGGACATGGGCCTGTCGCTGGGCATGATCCCGACGCTGGACCGGGAGGAGCCGGTGATCCTCGATATCTACACCAAGCTGATCGCGTCGTGCCGTAAGCATGGCAAGTTCGCGGGCCTGCATAATGCGACCGGGGTGTTCCGGAAAGACGCGGGGGCGATCGCGGGCTGACAGTGCCGGGGTTCGTTCCGGGTATGTGGTAAGAAATTATCACTGAACCGCGGTCTGTGCGGGATCGCGGATCGCGGATCGCCTCGGCACGAAGGGCAGGAAGACGATAACGCCACGAAGCCGTGCCAGACCGCATTTCGATCCCTGTGTGTATCGACGATGCTTGAAATACCCCCTGGATCGGCGCAAAATCTTTAGCGCTGACACGGCTTCGTGGCGTTATCGTCTTCGTGCGCTTCGTGCGAAATGAAGCCATGAAAATCGCACAGGCCGATATGCGCCAGACTCGCTGATGCGCGCCGCGTTGCGCCGCAGTCGTCCAATATCGAAAACGACATGGTTGCCGCGATGCTGACCTTCAATCGCTGCTGCGTGTGCGTCAATTTCGACGGCAAGGCCTTTAGGCATGCCGTAGCGGCCTGGCTGGGACAGCCCACCGATAGCAGCGCCGGCGATGCCCTGTTTTTCGACCCCTATCACGGCGAATACCGGTTTGAAAAAAGCTGATTTCTTCGCCTTCTTCCCGGCGTGCCATCATCGCGCCGCTCGCCGCCGGCCGTTGGCGTTCCCCTGACTGCAAGCTAAGAAGGGGGACCTCAGATTCAGGACACATTCATGGCCCCGCCCCCCGTCATCCGCCTCCACGCCGAAGACAGCGTGGTCATCGCCCGTGCCACATTGCTGCCCGGTGCGCCGGTCGCGGATAACGTGCGCTCCCTCGATCGCGTCCCCGCCGGCCATAAGGTCGCGGTGCGGGCCATTGCGAAAGGCGAAGCCATCCGCCGCTACGGGCAGATCATCGGGTTTGCCTCATCGCAGATCGCGCCTGGCCAGCATGTGCATACCCATAACTGTGAGATGGGGGATTTCGCCAAGGATTATGCCTATGGCGTGGACGCGAAACCCACCGACTACTTCGACCCGCCGGCGACCTTCCAGGGCATCGTTCGTCCCGACGGCCGCGTCGCGACGCGGAACTATATCGGCATCCTCACCAGCGTGAACTGTTCCGCCCATGTGGCGCAGGTGGTGGCCGACATGTACCGCCGCAACCCGTTGACCGGGCACGACCCGCTGGAGGGATTTCCCAATGTCGATGGCGTCGTCGCGCTGACCCACAAGACTGGCTGCGGCATGACGCAGGATGAACCCCTGCGAGTGCTGCGCCGGACGCTGGCCGGCTACGCGCGGCACGCCAATTTCTCCCATGTCATCGTCCTGGGCCTCGGCTGTGAGGTCAATCAGATCGGCGGACTGATGGAAGAGCAGCGACTGGCCGGGCGGCTGCGCGGGCTCGATATCCAGACCATGGGCGGCAGCCGCAAGACCGTCGCCGCCGGGGTGGATTTCGTCAAAGAGGTCCTGGCCGAGGCCAATCAGGTCAGCCGCACCACGGTGCCCGTTAGCGCGCTGACAGTGGCGCTGCAATGCGGCGGCTCGGACGGGTATTCTGGTATCTCTGCCAACCCGGCCCTCGGCGCGGCAAGTGATCTGATCGTGCGCCATGGCGGCTCGGTCATTCTGTCGGAAACGCCGGAAACCTATGGTGCTGAACACCTGTTCACTCGCCGGGCGGTGTCCCCCGAAGTGGGCGAAAAACTCGTCGGCCTGATGCGCTGGTGGGAAGAATACACCGAACGCGAGGGGGCGGAGATGAATGCCAACCCCTCACCCGGCAACAAGGCGGGCGGGCTCACGACCATCCTGGAAAAATCGCTGGGCGCGATGGCAAAGGCGGGCTCCACCAACCTGGTCGATGTCGTGCGCTACGCCGAAGAGGTCAAAGCCCGCGGCTTTGTGTTCATGGACACGCCGGGCTATGACCCCGTCTCCGCCACTGGACAGGTCGCGGGCGGGGCCAATCTGGTTTGCTTCACCACCGGCCGCGGCAGCGTGTTCGGTTGCAAGCCGGCCCCATCGATCAAGCTGGCAACCAACACGCCGATGTTCAAGCACATCGAGGACGATATGGATGTGAATTGTGGCACCGTCGTCGATGGCGACGAAAGCGTACAGGAATGCGGCGTCCGTATCTTCGACCTGATCCTGCGCGTGGCGTCCGGCGAGCAGACCAAGAGTGAGGCGTTTGACTTCGGTTCCGCCGAATTCGCACCCTGGGTGCTCGGCGCGACCATGTGAGGCGGGCGCTGGCGGGATTTCCCTCCGCTTCCGTCACCGGCTAAGATTGCTTCCAGATTCGGAGGGGAAAGCCCCCCGCACGGCATTCTGGAGGGAACAATGGACTACAGCGCGGCCTTCGCCGGCCTGAAAGTGATCGACCTGAGCGGCGGGGTCGCGGGCCCATCCTGCGCCATGATGATGGCGCAGCACGGCGCGGATGTGATCAAGATCGAAACGCCGCATAATGGTGGCGACTGGTCGCGCATTCTCGGCCGAACCTACGGCGATCATTCGGCGTTTTCTTTCTATGGCACCCTGGGCAAGCGGGCCTTGGCGCTCGATCTGAAGACTCAGGAGGGCAAGGACGTCCTGTGGCGCCTGATCCAGGGCGCGGACGTGTTCATCGAAGGCTTCAAGCCCGGCACCATTCAGCGCTATGGCTTCGGCTACGACGCCGTCAGCGCCAAGGAGCCGGGGATCATCTATTACTCCATCTCCGGCTTCGGTCAGACCGGTCCGCTGGCAGCGCGCCCCGCGATGGACCCGGTGCTGCAGGCCTTCATCGGCATCGTGACTGAAAACAAGGGCGAGCACGACAACCACCCGCACCGCATCGCGATCTCTTTGATTGATATGTTCAGCGGCCTGCTGGGATTCCAGGCAATCGCGACGTCCCTTTATGTGAGGCGCGAGCAGAAGGAAAAGCAGGGCCGCTTCATCGAACTCAGCCTGATGCATGGCGGGGCGATGCTGTCGGTGATCCGCCTGATCGCCAACTACCTGGAACGCGGCACGGCGCAGCGGACCAGCATGCCAAATGGGGTGTTCAACACTTCCAACGGCCAGATTAACATCACCATGGTGCGGCCCACGGACTGGCGTCCGTTCTGCGAATCCATCGAGCGGATGGACCTGCACGACGACCCTCGCTTCAACACCCATAAAGGCCGCGGCGACAATCTGGACGCGCTGCTGGACCTGATCCGGCCGGTGATCAAATCGCGCAGCACGGAATGGCTGAGCGAACGCCTGACCGCGCGCGGCATCATGAACGGGCGGGTCAACAGTTACGAGGAATTCCTGAAGGAAGAGCAGGTCGCGGCCACCGGGATCATGGCCTGGCTGGCACAGCCCGGCATCGCGGAGCTGGTACCCATGCCCAATATTCCCGGCCTGCCGCCGCTGCAAAGTGGCACCAAACGCGCCCATGCGCCGCGGGTTGGGGAACACTCGGTCGATGTGCTGTCCGAGCATGGGTATAACGAGGCGGAGATCGCCGATATGATCCGGCGCCAGGTCATCGGCGTGCCGAAGGATTGACGCCGGACGGATAGCCAGGCTTCGGCAGGGTTGGGTCCACAATGGCCCCCCCCCGCCGAAGCCGCGTGTTTCAGGCGCGCGCGCGACGGCGCCAGCCCAGAAGACCCATCAGACCCGTGCCCAACACAGCCAGCGTCCCCGGCTCTGGCGCCGCCGCGCTGATACCCGCGAACGTGCCACCCGAGAGCGGAGTGCCGCGTGCGTCGACAATGGCGATGCCGTAGGTCTGGGTGCCCGGGCCGAACAAATCCCCATCGCCCCAGAAGTCGACGGTGTCGCCATTATCGAGTGTGAAGGCTACTCCGTAATCATCCACAAAGGTTCCGGCGAACGGGAACCCGGTGCAATCCACGGGCGATCCGTTCGGGAAATACAAATTGTTGTAGCTTAAACCGCTGGGCGACAGGAAACTCAGGCTCGACGGGATCAGCGGATCGAACGTCGGATCCCGCGGCAGCGCCGGGCTGATCGGCACGATCGAAACGATCGTCGCATTCGTGATGCCGTCAACGAAGTCGGAAAACGCCCCGGATATGCCGGTAATCGCCAGAGCACCCACGGGATCGGTCCGGCAAACGTTGTTTCCGGGTTGCCCACAATTGGGGTCGGGATCGATCGGGGCGGTGTTCGGCCCAACGGTCAATGCCCCGTTGGCGGTGAAGCCCGCCCCATCCAGCCAAAAGCTGACAACACCCGCAGCGGCGTTGTGGCTCAGTCCTGTCATACCCACGACGGCAGCCGCGGCTAAGAGATATTTTTTCATTCGGCATTATCCTTATTTAACAAATTTCAATTCTGAATCTTTGTGACGTTGACCGTTACGAACACCCAGAACGCATCGAACTCGCTTCCCCAGCGAGATGACGATGAACATAGCCAGACAACCCGGCCGGCTGCAATCGGTGGGATCCGTGAATTCAGCGCCTTTGGCGTCATGACCGGACCGCCTGTGCCGTCTCGCGGTCCGTCTTGGCACGAAGGGCAGGAAGGCAGTAAAGCCACGAAGCCCTGCCACACGGCGCTTCGGCATGACTTCGTGACTCTTTCGTCTTCGTGTCCTTCGTGCGAAATGCGGCCATCACGACCGCACAAGCCGATGCTCCGGGGATCACGCGCCAGCCACAAGCCCCGGTTTTGATTGACGCCGCCGACCGCGGCCGTCATGCCCGCCGGGCTGACCACCGTCCTGCCCAAGGGCGGCTCCCGCTCGATCGACAACCCGCTGGAAAGCCGCCGCGTCGGGATATACATCGACCCGCGTTGAGACAAAGAAGGACAAGCTCATGACCCGCAAAGGTTCCGACTGGATCGCCCCCGACTGCGCGGGCATGGATTTCTACGCCGCGGATCGCAGCCTGCGGGATTTGCTCGGGATTTATCTGCCGCAGGATGTGCGGACCCATTTCGACCCCCATTTCCAGCGCATGGGTCAACTTGCCGGCGGCCGCCTCGACGAACTGGCCCGCGTCGCCGATCGCCATGGCCCGGTGCTGCATGCCCGCGACCGCTATGGCCGGGATGAGGACTGGGTTGAATACCACCCCGCCTATCGGGAGATGGAACAGATCGCCTTTCGGGACTTCCAGTTCCACGCCATGAGCCATCGCGGCGGTGTACTGGGCTATGACAAGCCACTGCCGCCGGTCGCTAAATACGCGTTTCAGTATCTTTTCGTGCAGGGCGAGTTCGGGCTGATGTGCCCGATCAGCGTGACCGATACCTCGATCCATCTGGTGCGCAAGTTCGGCAGCAACTCGCTGCAGGATTACCTGCTGCCGAAGATGCTCTCGGCCGATATGGCGACCTTCTGGAAGGGCACGCAGTTCATGACCGAGAAAGCCGGCGGCTCTGACGTCGGCGCGATTGAGACGGTGGCGCGCCAGACCGACGGCGTCTGGCGGCTGTATGGGGACAAGTGGTTCTGTTCCCATGTCGATGCCGATGTGGCGCTGATGCTGGCCCGGCCGGAGGGCGCGGCGAGCGGCACCAAGGGTCTGGCGCTGTTCGCACTGCCGCGGCGGACCCGCGATGGCAAGCGCAACGCGTATCGGATCGTCCGGCTAAAGGACAAGATGGGAACGCGGTCCATGGCGAGCGGGGAGATCAACCTCGAAGGCGCTGAAGCGTATCTGGTGGGCGATGTCGGCAATGGCCTGAAGCAGATGATGGAGCAGGTGAACCTCTCGCGCCTGTCGCACGGGGTGCGCGCGGCGTCGATGATGCGCCGCTGTGTGAATGAATCCCTGGCTGTGGCCCGGGGGCGGTCCGCGTTCGGCCGCATGATGATCGAATTCCCGCTGATGCGCCGGCAGTTGCTGAAGTTGATCGTGCCGACCGAGCAGGCGCTGTCGATGTCGTTCTGCACGGCGGACGCGATGGGGCGCGGGGCGCGGGAAGAGCTGCGCATCCTGACGGGGCTGCTGAAGCTGCGTGCCTGCCGAGACAATGTGCCGGTGGCCGTTGGCGCCATGGAAGTGCGCGGCGGCAATGGTGCGATCGAGGACTGGGTGAACCCTCGCCTGGTGCGTGACGCCCCCATCGGCCTTCTGTGGGAGGGAACGAGCAACATCAACGCCTTGGATGTTATCGGACGGGCTGTCGGCAAGGCGAAGGCGCATCTGGCCTTGCAGCGGCTGCTGCATGCCCGTTTGGATGAAGCCCAGGCGCTGCCGTCCCTGCTCCGCAACGCGTTGGGTTCGGCGCTGGATCGGGCCATGGCGCTGGCAGAACGGGTGGTGGATCAGGAACACCTCGCCCGGCAGGCCGCGACCGCGCTGTACGACGTCTCCAGCGCGGTGCTGCTGGCGTGGGAGGCGACGCGCCCCGGCGCCGATGCGCGGCGGGGCCTGATCGCGCGCTTCGTGCTGGCGCACAAACTGTCACCAAACGATCCCTTGGCGCCGGAGGAAGGTGCGTGGGAAGCTGCGGCGGCAGATTGGGTGCTAGGCGAAAAGCCGGCGACGCTGGATCAGATCGCGGGCTTGCTTTCCTCCTGACGGACCGTGTTAAGCTCGCTACGACGTTAAATCGTTACCAGGGAGAGTCACATGGCGAAGATCGAAGGCGGGTGCATGTGCGGCAAGGTGCGCTATAGCGCCGAGGCGGAGCCGATTTTTCAGGGCCTGTGCCATTGCAAGTCGTGCCAGAAGCTGACGGGAACATCGTTCTCGGTGGTGTTGGCGATCCCGACCCCGACCCTGTCGGTATCGGGGGCATTGAAGACCTTCGACAGCACCGGGGATAGCGGCCAGGGCGTCCATTCCTCATTCTGCCCGAACTGCGGTTCGCCGGTGATCGATACGGCCGATGTCATGCAAGGCGTGACGATGATCCGCGCCGGCACGCTGGACGATCAGAGCTGGCTGAAGCCGACGATGGAGATTTATTGCGACAGCAAGATGCCCTGGGTGTCGCTGGGCGGCGGACTGCAAAGTTTCCCGAAGATGCCCGGGCCGGGTTGACCCAGTCGGGCCAGAGCGTGATCGGCGGAGGTGGAATAACCGGAGCCGTGAATCACGCGATCAAACAATCGGTCAGACCCTGTCAGGTGCGCCTTAAAGCACTGGACAGGCTCTAACCCCGCTCGGCCAGGTCACGTACCAACCCGGCGTTCCAACTGAGGTAACCGCGTTGGACCACCGCCAGCTTCGCCCCGATCGCGGCATGCGAGGCGGGGAGGTGGTGGAAAGGGATCGTCGGGTAGAGATGATGCTCGGCATGGAACGGCATGTTCCACATCAGCAGCCGCACCAGCGGGTTGGTCAGCGTGGTGCGCGTGTTCGTCAGGCCGTTGCGGTCTTCCGTGCAGCCGGTGTGTTCCGCCAGCAGATAAGCCCGCAGTGGCGGCTGGCCCAGAAGCTGCGGGCCAACCCAGAAAAGGAACGGCGTTTTCCATCCGAAGAGGACGGCGGAGAGGATGGCGCCGCCGATCATTAGCAGGCTCATGGCGCGCAGGCTTCGGATGATACGCGGTGCGGCGACGGCGGGGATAAAGGGGTAGCCGCTCAAATCGCCCCTCCAGGCATCGAACATGACCCGCAGCCGCAGCCGCCAGAAGGGCACGCCAAGGACGCGCAGAACATAACCACCGATTGTTGTGGGGGGAGGGGAGAGCAACTCCGGATCCTCCCCGGGAATCTGGGTATTGCGGTGATGCGCCCAATGGAAGGCGGTGTAGAAATGCAGGTTCAGCAGCGACGGGCACGACACCATCCAGCCGACGATGGTGTTCAGCCGCTTGGTCGCGAAGACCGTCTGGTGCATGCATTCGTGGGCTGGGGCGAACAGCGCCGCTTGCACCACGCCGAGCACGGCCATGGCGGGGATTGTTGTCCCGCCTGATGACAGAGCGACCAGCCAGCCGGCAACTGCCAGCAAGATAAGATGGATCGCGAGTTGCACCGCCCCGCGGAGATCCGAGCGCCCCTGCAATGTACGCAGTTCCGGGCGGGTCAGCACGCGATCGGATGGGAACATTGCGCTCATGTTTGGATCATGGGGCTGAGGGGGCGGCTGTCACAGGCGCCTGAGGCGGGTTATGTCGGTAATCCGGCGATGATCATGCCAGCTTCGCGGATGAAAGCGAGATCTTTCCAATCACCTGCGTGGTTGTCGAGCGCGGCGAAGGTCAGGGTGACCATCTCGGGCAGTGACCGCTCCCGCCGTTCCGCTTGCGATGGCAGGAACCATGTCATCGAGCCGGCTGAACCGACCCGCTGAGCCAGCGCTGGATAAACTGGCCAGATTTCGGCCCAGTCCAGGTTGTCAGGCTGCTGCGTGCGCAATGCTTGCGCCGTTTCCCGCTGTCCTGGGTGCAAGTATGTCCCTGAGAGCGCGCGCACAATGATGTCGAACAGGACAAACACGCGGGGGTGATGCGGCACGTAGAAAAAATCATGGCCCTTCTCCCAGCGGCGGACGTCCATCTCGATATCGTGTCCGGCGTTCAGAAAGTTCTGTATGAAACGCGTCCGTTCGGTATCGTAGTATCCGCCATAACCCAATGCATCGAACACCTGGGGCCGGAACAGGGATAGCGTCTGGTCTGCGCTGTAGCCCAGGTATTTGGCTGCCACCATGATCAGCGACACCTGATCATTGTTATGGCTGGTGCTAAATGGCCCCCAAAGCCCAGGAACGCTGGCGATATCGGGATGCAGGCCACGAAAATGAATGGAGGGTATGACAATCCTGTCAGCCCGGGGGTTCAACGTGAGATCGATCGGATGCCCCGCCGGGTCCCATCCCAGATAAAGGTCACAGTGCGCGGCGTAGTCCGTGAAAGCTGGCTTGCTGTTGTCCTGGAGCCAGTCCGCGGCCTCCTGTACGCCGGCGCCGCGGACGTCCCATGCGGGAAAGATTGCCCGGATGGTCTGCACGAAGGTGCCAGTGACGCAATTTGAAACGACCAGGACGCGCATGGCTCAAAACCCCACGTTGGTGCCGAACTGCTCTTCGTCGCAGATCACGGGCCTCTCCCGCGGAAACGCCCGGTCGAGCAGGGAGCCGCTGTCATGTGGCACCGATCCCGGCGTCGTCCTGGCGGTCGGTGTTTCCCGCAGATAGGACATGCGGAAGACGCGCATGACATGCGCCACCCCGGACGGCGCGATGGTCCGTTTATTCGGTTCGTAATACCCGCCATTATTGTAATGGCCCGAAATGATCTCGAAAGATGGGAAATAATACACGCAGGGCCAGGTCTGCTCAGCCTGTCCGCATACCGCCCGCAGGACCGACTTGCTGAAAGTGTTGGCGACCAGGACATGCTCATCGGTATAGGTCGCGGTGAGGGGAACGGGTGACACGGTCAGGATGATCCGGACCGCGGGGTTCACCCCGCGCAGCGCGTCCACGAAGTGGCTCAGGTCATCCCAGATGTCCTGATAGCTGAAATTGTGAAACCGGGCAGTGGGTCCGCTGTCTTTGCCCGTCACGAGGCCGGGCGGCAGCGGGAACACCGCGTCGCCGGCTGTCGATAGCCATCCTTCGGTGAGGCCCAGCGTGAAGACGAAGACCGCGCAGTCTGTGAACATCCGCCGCACGGCCCGCAGATGTTGGCCGCGCGCCTGAAAGACCGACTCCGGGTCCGCGAAGCCATCCGCGAACATCGTCGGCCGGTACCCATCGACCCAACGCTCATCGGCCCGAATCCAGGCCGCCGGTGGCGGTGTACGGATCGAAAATGCTTCGTCGAATAATTGGCGCAATTGCGCAACGGTGTAGATATTACCAAACGCCGCGGAGAACAGGGGTTGCCCCGGGTCCGAGGGTTCGGTCTGCAGGAACCCGATCCCCGCCAGGCTTTGCAGCGTTTGCGCCAGGTGCTGTGCGAAACAACTGCCCGCCGTAGCGACCTGAGTGCCTTGAGTCAGATCGAAGCGTTTGACCGGAATCGGAGAGACATCATTCGGATGCAGTGTTGCAACGGCATTCCGCCAGAACTGCTCCGGCGCTTTGGTTCCGTAAGGATTGGCCATCAGCGCCTCCGTTGCATCGCGTACTGTACGGATTCCTCTGTAGCATGGCGGAACGGGCCGCCGGAACCCGCGAAAGTTCGGGATGCATCAGAATGTCGCTGCGCGGAGGTCCGGTCGGGTAAAAGCGCGAGGTCCGCGCTAGCCGCTGATTTTTGTGAACTTGGCGCGCCCGGAAGGACTCGAACCTCCAACCCCCAGATTCGTAGTCTGGTGCTCTATCCAATTGAGCTACGGGCGCAAACGAGGAGCTGGGTGTAACCGAACCCCCCGCCCCTGACAAGGGGTTAAGCGGACAGTTTTTCCAATTCCCGCAGGATCGATTCACCCATCACGCCGGTGCCGACACGCGCGGTGCCCACACCCATGATATCCGCCGTGCGCAGGCCAGAGCCCAGCACGTTGACGCAGGCTTTCTCGATGATGGCCGCGTCTTCCTCCATGCCAAAGGAGTAGCGCAGCAGCATTGCGAAGCTGAGGATCTGCGCCAGCGGATTAGCCACGCCCTTGCCCGCGATATCCGGCGCGCTGCCATGGATCGGCTCATACAGCGCATGTCGCTTGCCGGAGGGCTGCACCGCCCCCAGCGTGGCCGAAGGGAGCATCCCCAGGCTGCCGGTGAGCATGGAGGCGAGATCGGACAGCAGGTCGCCGAAGATGTTGGAGGTCACGATGACGTCGAACTGGCGCGGCGCGCGCACCAACTGCATGGCGCAATTGTCGGCATACATGTGCGACAGCTCGACATCGGGGTATTCCCGCGCGCCCAGCGCCGTCACCGTCTGGCGCCAGAACAGGCCGGACTGCATCACATTAGCCTTCTCGACGCTGCACAGCTTGTTCTGCCGCTTGCGGGCGAGTTCGAAGCCGACGCGGGCCACACGCTCGATCTCACTGGTGGTGTAGGTCTCGGTATCGAAGCCGCGCTTCTGGCCGTCGGGCAGGGTTTCCACCCCGCGCGGCTCGCCGAAATAGATGCCGCCGGTGCTTTCACGCACGATCATCAGGTCCAGACCGCGGATCACATCGGCCTTCAGCGTGGAGGCATCGACCAACGGATCGAGCACGATCGCAGGCCGCAGATTGGCGAACAGATCAAGCTCCTTGCGCAGGCGCAGGATCGCGATTTCCGGGCGCATGTCGAAGCCGAGCTTGTCCCATTTCGGCCCGCCGACGGAGCCGAACAGGATCGCATCGGCGTCCTTGGCGGCTTGCAGCGTGTTGTCGGTGATCGGGGTGCCCCGGGCATCGATCGAGGCGCCGCCGACGAAGTCTTCCGACACGTCGAAGGTCACCAGCCGGCGGCGGTCCATCCAGTCGATGACGCGGCGCACTTCGCGCATCACCTCCGGACCGATTCCGTCGCCGGGGAGGATGAGAAGTCTCTTGTTGGCGGCCATGGGGGCGTCCTTGTGGATCAGGCGAAGGTGGAAGGCATCCAGGACTGCTCCTGGCGCTTGTGGTCTTCGAATGTGTCGATGGCTTTGTCGTGTTGCAGCGTCTGGCCGATATCGTCGAGGCCGTTCAGCAGCAGGTGCTTGCGGAAGGGATCGATCTCAAACGGGATCTCTTCGCCGCTGGGGCGCACGACGACCTGGCGTTGCAGATCGACCGTCACGCGGGCGTTGCCGCCAAGCTTGCTGTCTTCAACCAGTTGCTCACACACCGCGCGCGGCAGGCGCACCGGCAGGATGCCGTTCTTGAAGCTGTTGTTGAAGAAGATGTCAGCGAAGTCCGGCGCGATGACGCAGCGGATGCCGAAATCCAACAGCGCCCAGGGCGCATGCTCCCGCGACGAACCGCAGCCGAAGTTTTCGTAGGCGATCAGGACCTCTGCCTTGCGGTAGGGTTCCTGGTTGAGCACGAAATCGGGGTTTTCCGAGCCGTCCTTGTTGTAGCGAAGCGCATCGAACAGATGCACGCCGAGGCCGGTGCGCTTGATGGTCTTGAGGAAGCGCGCCGGAATGATCTTGTCGGTGTCGATATTCTGCATCGGCAGCGGCGCCGCGATGCCGGTCAATGTGTCGAATTTGTCCATGACCAATCCCTCTCGTTCAACCAAATTGCCGCACGTCGGCGAAGCGGCCGGTGACCGCGGCCGCGGCTGCCATGGCCGGTGACACCAGATGCGTGCGCCCGCCGATACCCTGCCGTCCCTCGAAGTTGCGGTTCGACGTGCTGGCGCTGCGCTGGCCCGGGGTGAGCTTGTCCGGGTTCATGCCGAGGCACATGGAGCAGCAGGGATCGCGCCATTCGAAGCCGGCTTCGAGCAGAATGCGATCCAGCCCCTCCTGCTCCGCCTGCAGCTTCACCAGGCCGGAGCCCGGCACCACCAGCGCCTGCACCCCCGGGGCGACCTTGCGGCCCTTTGCGACATGGGCGGCGGCGCGAATGTCCTCGATCCGGCCATTGGTGCAGGAGCCGATGAAGATCACATCGACCGCCACATCCGTCAGGCGCTGCCCGGCCTGCAAGCCCATATAGTCCAGCATGCGCTGGTGCTGGGCGCGCTTGCCCTCATCCTCGATGTCCATCGGATTGGGGATCACACCGGTCACGGGGATGACCTGACCCGGTGTGGTGCCCCAGGTGACCATGGGTGCGATCTCATCGGCGGTCATGAAGACCTCGGTGTCGTAATGCGCGCCGGGGTCGGTGGGTAGGGTCTTCCAGTAGGCCAAAGCCTGCTCCCAGGCATCGCCCTTCGGCGCGAAGTCGCGGCCCTTGAGGTAGTCGAAGGTCTGCTGATCCGGCGCGATCAGACCAGCGCGGGCACCGGCCTCGATGGTCATGTTCGACACCGTCATGCGGCCAGCCATATCCAGCGCTCGGATGGTATCGCCGGTGTATTCGATCACGTGGCCATTGCCGCCGGCGGTGCCGATCTTGCCGATGATCGCGAGGACGACGTCCTTGCCGGTGCAGCCGAGGCCGAGCGTGCCGCTGACGTCGATGCGCATGTTCTTCTGCGGCGCCTGCAGCAGCGTCTGGGTGGCCATGACGTGCTCGACCTCGGACGTGCCGATGCCGAAGGCCAGCGCGCCCAAAGCGCCATGGGTCGAGGTATGGCTGTCGCCGCAGACGATGGTCGTGCCGGGCAGGCTCAGCCCGAGCTCTGGCCCAATGATATGGACGATGCCCTGGCGCTTATCGAGGATGGGGATGTACGGCACCCCGAATTCCACGACGTTCTTTTCCAGGGTTTCCACCTGGATGCGGCTGTCTTCTTCCTTGATGTCGCTCGGCACGCGGGAGCCGACGGTCGGGATATTGTGATCCGCGACGGCGATGTGCATGTCGGGGCGGCGCAGCTTGCGGCCGGCCAGGCGCAGGCCTTCAAACGCCTGCGGGCTGGTGACTTCGTGCAGCAGATGGCGGTCGATATAAAGGATGCAGGTGCCGTCCGGCAGACGCTCCACGACATGGGCGTCCCAGATTTTGTCGAACAGGGTCCGTGGCTTGGTGGCGGACATGATGCTCCCCGATCCTTGAAAATGGCCCGTCATGGGCGCGGTCGCCGTTGATTTGGACGATGCGGCGGCTTTGCGCAAGTTGGTTTGGGTTATCGGACGAAGCGGCGCCGCATTCACGTTGACCCTGCTCGGTAGGAATCCGCTAAGCACGTTTCATCGAAAGGTTCGCGATCATGAAGCAGATCGTCCTTGATGCTGAAGCTGGCCAAATCTCCGCCGAACTTGCCCGCCGGGGCATTGCCAGCAATGCGCGCGTTGAAATTATCGATGTTCCAGATTTGCCTATGGCCATGATCGCGCAGGCCGGAAAAGCGTTCGACTGGCCGGCCGATTAGCCAAACCTCTACACCGATGCGGATCTCATTCGGCTTAGGGCCTGGATATAGGCGTTCGGGACTATCGTGCTCACCCGCTTTCCATTCACCGACCTGTCCGGTGATAAGCGGCGTCTCGCTTTGGTCTTCTCGCGCGACAACGATCGGCGGGACGATCTCATGGTATGCTTTATCACGCTGGTGCCACGTGTCGGCCCCGATATCGCGTCCCTCGCCGCCACCGCCGGGACGGGGTTCAAGCCTCAGTCCGCCGTGCGGTTCGATAAACTGGCAACGCTGGACCGCTCTGTGATCACCGGGAAGCTGGCTGAAGGCGCAGCGCGCATGGTTTTTCAATGTGTTTGGAGTTTAGGTGAGTGTGCCCGTTCAAAACCGGGAAATGTCCACTCCCTCCCGCTGTATCACCAACCAGGGAGTGTTTTAATACATTATATTAATGGGTCTCCCTGAACGGGATGGCTGGGGTTGGAACAGCACTCTACGGTCTGACGTTATTGGAATATTCGTCGGCGTGGCTTGGATTCGAAAATGGATAGTGAACGATGTAAGGCTTCAATTCGGCCAGTGAATTGCAAAAATAAGCCCTGAATTGCGCCCGTTTATTTCCGCCTTGGCTTGGGCGAAAATATCTTCTTATGCAACGATCATCTCTACGGCTTATGTATGCGCGAAATTATTGGAGGCTGGCTTATCTGAATCCGAAGTATTTAATTGTAATAATATTGCAAAGCCGGTTCTATAGGCACTGCCCTCTTCTGTATCCCTTACGGGATCTAACGAAATCAGCTCACTGCATCATTGGGTTGAGGCAGATCAAGCGGGGATCGAGCAAACTACAAAAATTATGGACGCAGAGGAGAATCTCAAAAAAGCACGGGAACAACAGAGGCCAGATTCGATCGAAGAGCCCGATTTTGTTAAGGGTCCGGCGTCATAGGATGACTGAGAGTCCAGATGGTATCGAACGTTCGCGACAGCTCGATAATCCGAAGGCCAAAACCAGCAACCGTCCCGGCCGATGACATCGCAGGAAGCGATAGTCACCCCGACAAAGGCGTCGCCCGAACCCGTTGGCTCTCGGTCTTCAACTGCCCGCAGGCCGCCAGAATATCCCGCCCGCGTGGTGTGCGCACCGGCGCGGAAATCCCCGCATCGCTCACGATCCGTGCGAACCGGGCCACCGCGGATGGCGTGCTGGTCTCGTATTTGCTGCCCGGCCAGGGGTTGAACGGGATCAGGTTCACCTTCGCCGGCAGCCCGGCGATCAGGCGGATCAACTCCCGTGCATCGGCCTCGGAGTCATTGACCCCCTTGAGCATGATATATTCGAACGTGATCCGCCGCGCGTTCGACGACCCCGGGTAGCGCTTGCAGGCCGCGATCAATTCCTTGATCGGGTATTTCCGGTTCAGCGGCACCAGCTCATCGCGCAAATCGTCGCGCACCGCGTGCAGCGACACCGCCAGGTTCACCCCTAGCTCCGCCCCCGCGCGATCCATCATTGGCACCACGCCGGATGTCGAGAGTGTGATGCGCCGGCGGGACAGGCCAATTCCCTCACCATCCATCACGATCTTCATCGCCTTGGCGACATTCTCATAATTATACAGCGGCTCGCCCATGCCCATCAGCACGATGGTTGAGAGCAGGCGCGGCGTCTCTCCCTTGGGGCTCGGCCATTCGCCATAGGAATCGCGCGCGGCCATGAACTGGCCGACGATTTCGGGCGCGCCGAGGTTGCGCACCAGGGTCTGCGTGCCCGTGTGGCAGAAGCGGCAGGACAGGGTGCAGCCGACCTGGGAGGAAATGCACACCGCGCCGCGGTCCTCGACGGGGTCGGGGATGTAGACCGTCTCCGCCTCTTGCCCGTCGCGGAATCGGAACAGGAATTTGCGGGTTTCATCGGTGCTGGTTTGCACCACCGCCGCCTCTGGTCGGCCGATGATGAACCGCTCCGCCAGTTTCTCCTGCAACGGCCGGGCGATGGACGACATCCGGGCGAAATCGGTCACGCCCTGGTGGTACATCCAGTGCCAGAGCTGCTTCACCCGGAATGGCTTTTCGCCGATGGCGGCAAGCTCCACGCCCAGTTCCGCCCGGTCCATCCCCACCAGGTCACGCCGCCCGTCGGGCAGGGCCGCGTCGGGCGGGTTAAACAGCGCGGATTTGGCGAGAATGCGGGACCGTTCGTCCGCCGTCAGATCCGTGATGGCGTTCACTTCGCGGGGCACGCCTTGTTGATCGCGGCGAAAGCCGGGGTGAAGCCCTTGAGGCTGAATGTATCCGTCACCGGCGCGTTGCGCGGCCCGGGGGAGCGGGTGACGGCCCGGGTACCCTTGTTGAACGCCGCCGTGACCGCCTTGCCGTCACGGGCGAATGCATTGCGCTTGTCGGTGTAGAATTCGAGCCCAGTCTGGTCGACCTGCGCCGTGACGGTGACATTGGCGGCGAAGGCGAACCCGGCCTCGATCGCCACGGCATCGCGCAATGTCGGCCTCTGGGTCACCGTCAACACCACCGGTCCGCGCCCGGGCAAGGCCGGGCTGGAGCTTTGCGCGCGGGTGAAGGCGTAGCAGACGGTGACGCCCCCCTCGTCATGCGTGGCGGCGGTCCAGTCATCGAACTTGCCGATGGACTTCGGGCCCCCGGCGGCCGGCGCGGGCTTGGCCGCTGGCTTCGCGGGCGTGGCGGGCTTGGGTGTTTGCGCGGACGCACTGCCCGCCACCAGCAGGGACAGAGCGAGCGCGGCGAGCAGGCGGGACGACATATTCAACATAAGACTCTGAATAGAGCCTGCGCCGTCTGGCAACAAGCGCAACCACGTCATGGCTTGTCTTCTTGGACCGCGTCCTGACGCGTGAGCCAGTCCGGAATTGTCTTGCGGAACCGCGGCACGCCATGACCACTGCGCGCCGCCGACTCCATCGGTGCTGACGGGCCGCCGGCACCCACCGGCCGTTCCGCGAATCGCCCGTGCTGCAGCAGCCGATCATAGAGGACCAGCGCACCGGCGACGGCGAGATTGAGCGCGAAGCGCGTCGGGATCCGCACCACGTGCTGGCAGCGCGCCAGCAGCGCCGGCGACAGGCCGGACCGCTCGGGCCCCAGCACATAGGCGGCGCTCAGCGGATGGCGGAAGGAGGGCAGGTCGGTCGCGGTATCCAGCAGTTCGATCCCGACCAGGGCGCAGCCGCGCGGCAGGGCCATGTCATCGAGGGCGTCGAAGCGCCACATTGGCACATGCAAAGGCGTGTCGGCGGTATCCGCGTGGCGCCCGGCGCGGGCGTCCCAGCCGGTGCCGATGGTAAAACAAAATGACGCGCCGAAGGCATGCGCGGTGCGCAGCAAGGCGCCAACATTCGCCGACTTCGATACGCCCTCCGCGCCGATGCCGAAATAGCCCCGCCCTGCCGTGCCTCTGGTCTCGACCATGGCGGCGGTCTATGACGCCGGCATGTCCGACGCAACCGATGATCAACTCGCGGCACAATATGAGGCATTCCCCTACCCGCGGCGCGATCCGCGCGATGAGGCGAAACGCCTGATCGTCGGCAGTCCCGGCCATCTGTTGGAGATTGACCACTGGGTGTTCGGCGCCCGGCGCCCCGTGAGCCGGCCACTGCACGCCCTGATCGCCGGCGGCGGCACCGGCGATGCCACGGTGATGCTGGCGCAGCAGATGATCAGCGCCGGCCGGACCGGGCGGGTCACCTGGCTCGACCGGTCCTCGGCGTCGCGGCGCATCGCGCAAAGCCGGGCGAGCGCGCGCAAGCTGGACAATATCGTGTGGGAGCAGCGGTCGCTGCTTGACCTCCCGGACTCCGGGCTGGGCCTGTTCGACTACATCGATTGCTGCGGCGTTCTGCACCATCTGCCCGATCCGGCGGCGGGACTGCGGGCCTTGACGTCGGTGCTCGCCTCCGATGGCGGTCTGGGGCTGATGGTGTACGCGCCGCATGGCCGCACCGGTGTCTACATGATTCAGGACGCCCTGCGCCTGCTCGCGCCGCCGGAGGACGAGCCCGCGGCGCGGGTGGATATCGCCCGCCGGGTGATGCGCCATCTGCCCGAAACGGCCTGGCTGCGCGGCAATCGCGGCATTGAGGACCACATCAAGGGTGGCGATGCGGGGTTATATGACCTGCTGCTCAACCCGCGCGACCGATCCTTCACCGTGCCGGCGCTGCATGCGCTGCTGGCCGATGCCGGTCTGCGGCCGACGGCCTGGGTGGAGCCCTTGCGCTATGACCCGGCGCCGCTCCTCCCCGATCCCAGGCTGCGGGCGCGGCTGAGCGGGCTCGATTCCCTCCAGCAGGCCACCCTGGCGGAGGCTCTGGCGAGCAATATGTCGGCCCATATCGTCTACTGCGTGCGCGCTGACAATCCGGTCACCCGCGCGGACCCCTTCGCCGCCGAGGCGGTGCCCATCGGCCGGGAGGTGACGGGCGCGCAGCTTGCGCAGGCCATTCGCCCCGACGGTACCATGATGATCGGGCTGGATGGTTTGCAGATACCGTTGGCCCTGCCGCCGCTCGCGCCGGCGATCCTCCGCCTGGTCGATGGCGTGCGGTGCGTGGGTGCGATCGCTGCGGCGATGCCTGCCATCGCACCGGACCGATTTGGCCAGGCGTGGCGGGATACGTTCGTCCCGCTGGAACGGGTCAATCGGTTGTTGCTGGCAGCACCACGGGCCTGACGGGCGCGCGCAGCAGCGTGGCCGTGGTCTCATCGATCGGGAAATAGGTCTCGATGAAGAGTTCGGACAAGGTGACGTCCTTGGCGGCGGCGAAGGTGGTCGTCGTGTTGATCACCGAGAGCGTGCCGTCGATGGTGACGAGGCGAAGGGGCACCGCGACCCCGGGCATATGGGGATCGATGCCGGCGCTGGGGTGGTTCGGATAGGTGTGAAGCTCATCCAGCATGCCCCCGAGCACGGGGTCCCGGGACAGGTCGTAGTGGCGGTGAGCGCGGTGGGTGAGCGCCCGCTTCCAGTCGCGCAGGTTTTCGATTCGCGGCGCCAGGCCCGCCGGGTGCAGCATGATGCGCAGCAAGCTCATGGGGGGGGCGAGCAAGGCGCGATCGACCCCCGCGATCAGGCGCTCGAATGCGCCGTTGCGCGCCACCACCTGCCAGCGGTTATTGATGGCACAGGCGGGATTGGGTTCCTGAGCCGCGAGGATGAGGTCGATGGTCGTGCCCAGGATCGGGTCATTCATCGACCCCACCCCGGACAAGGGCGGGTAACCGGCCGCCTTCAGCAGCGCGTTTCGATCCCTGGGGGGTATGTCCAGATCGTCCACCAAGTCCATGAACCGCTCCACACCGGATGTCGTTGATCTGCTTCAGATCGGCGCAAAATCAGGAAGGACCGCCCGGTGCCACGCATGCGGTCCCGCGCGGAATGGCTCTGAACGCCAATGCGACACAGGGGAACCGGCACGCCCAACAGAAACGGCCCGATCAGAAAGAACGCTCTGAGCGTGACCTTAAAGTAATCATCAGTCGTCTGCTATCCATGAAATGGTAACACGGCTGGCGTGGCAACCGCACTATGGTAATCTTGTCCCCATGACCGAGCCCCGCACCATCGCCGTTTATACCGACTACAAGAGCCCCTACGCCTTTCTGGCGAAGGATCCGACCTATGCGCTGGAGCGGGATTTTCCGGTTCGCCTGGAGATTTTGCCCTATATCCTCGATATCCCGAGCTATCTCGGTTCGGCGACGGTGGACGCATTCGGCCAGGTTCTGGACGAAAACCGCAATGCGCATCAATGGCGGCGGGTGCGCTACAGCTACATGGATTGCCGCCGCCAGGCGCGCAAAGTCGGGCTGACCATCCGAGGCACCCAGAAAATCTGGGACTCCAGCCTGGCCGCGGCCGGTATGTTATTCGCCAAAAGGAACGGCCCGGCGGTGTTCCGCCGATACCATGATGCGGTGTTCGCTCGGTTTTGGCGCCGCGAACTGGATATCGAACAGCCTGAGGTCATTGCCGCCGTGCTCACGGAAATGGGCGCCGATGGCAATGCATTCCCGGCCTGGGCGCCAGACGGCATCGCGGAGGTCGCGGCCATCTCCCGCGCCGCGGAAGCCATCGGTGTGTTCGGGGTGACCACCTTCGTGCTGGACGGGGAGATTTTCTGGGGCCGCGAACATATCCCCGATCTCCGTGCCATGCTGGCAAGTTGATCGGCTTGCGCTAAAACCCTCCCGCCGCCTTGTCTGGATCGGGTTTGCCGGGCCGGGTTTAACCGACGCTTTGACTTTCACCCTCCAACCAAAATGGGGAACATCCGATGAAGCTGTTACGCTATGGACCCGCGGGCGCCGAAAAGCCCGCCATGCTCGATTCCAAGGGCGGCATCCGTTGCCTCGCCGCCATCGTGCGGGATATCGATGGCTTCGCGCTGTCCCCGGCGGGGCTGGGCATGCTGGCCGGCATCGACCCGGAGACGCTGCCGCTGGTCGACAACAACCCGCGCATCGGCCCCTGCGTCGTGCGTCCGATCAACTATATCTGTATCGGCCTCAACTACTCCGATCACGCTGCGGAAGTGGGCATGCCGTTGCCGAAGGAGCCGATCATTTTTGTGAAGGCGGGTGGGGCGTTCTCGGGCCCGAATGATGACGTGCTGCGGCCGCGCTTCTCGGAAAAGCTGGACTGGGAGGTCGAGCTTGGCATCGTCATCGGCACCACGGCGCGTTACGTCTCGGAAGCGGACTCGCTCAATTATGTCGCCGGCTATTGCGTCTGCAACGACGTCAGCGAACGCTCGTTCCAGCTGGAGCGCGGCCCGACCTGGGACAAGGGCAAGGGCGCCGATACGTTCGGCCCGACCGGTCCGTGGATGGTCACCAAGGATGAGGTGAAGGATCCGCAGAAGCTGAAGCTGTGGACCGAGGTCAACGGCAAGATGATGCAGAACGGCTCGACCAAAACGATGGTGTTCGGCGTCAAGGAGCTGGTCAGCTATGTCAGCCACTTCATCACCCTGCACCCGGGCGACGTCATCGCCACCGGCACGCCCCCGGGCGTGGCCAGCGGCATGAAGCCCGAGCCGAAATTCCTGCAGCCGGGCGATGTCATGCGCCTTGGGATCGAGGGGCTGGGCATCCAGACCCAGCGGGTGCTGCAGGCCTGAGCCAGCGCGGGGTGTCCGGCGGTGGACGGACCGAAGGTCTGCCGCCAACCCCACGGGTATCGTGCCGCGAGAGGGGACCCGGACAAGCCGGCCATGACGCGGAGCGGGATGGGTGAGTGGTTTCGCAGGTTGGTCTGTAATCCCGCGATCAGGATCTAGTCATGCCATCTCACGCCAGATGCGCGGCCGAAGCGCTGGTTGCGCAGCCGCCAGAGTTCCGCCAGGTCGGTCACACCCGGTAGCACCGCGGCAACGCCGCAATTTGGGCAGAGTGGCGTGTCGCCATCATCGATCCAATCGATGACCTCCTCCGCCGCGAACGTCTGAAGGCAGCAAAAACATCCGCACCACATCCCAGCCCCACGCGTTATCAAGCGCCATGATGCTCGATACCGGGTCTTCACCGCAAAGCCGGATTGTGTGGCTGATCGCCGTCACCACGCTGGCCCGGCTGGTGTTCGCCGCCAGCCTCGGACTGGGCGTTGATGAGAGCTATATGGTTGCGGCCGGTCGGACGATCAGTCTGGGCTATTTCGATCATCCGCCGGCGGCCTGGATTCTGTCCTGGGGGGCGGCGCATCTGTTCGGGACCGAGGCGCCTTTGGCGGTCCGCCTGCCGTTCATCGCGCTGTTCGCCCTGTCCACCTGGTTGATGGCGCGGCTCGGCGAGGCGGTCGCGGATGCGCGGGCCGGTCTCTGGGCGGCGGTGCTGTTGAACCTGTCCCCGGTTTTCGGGATCACGGGCGGCAGTTGGGTGTTGCCGGATGGGCCGTTGCTCTGTGCCCTGCTGGGGGCCGCGCTCTGTCTGGTGCATGCGACGGCGGGCCGCGGGTTCGGCTGGTGGTGCGGGGCCGGGCTGTGCGCCGGTCTGGCTCTGGCGGCCAAATACTCTGCCCTCCTCAGTATCGGCGGGGCGTTTGTGTATCTGCTGTGCGATCGGGGGCAGCGGCACTGGCTGCGCCGGCCCGCGCCCTATGCCGCGATGGCTTTGGCTCTGCTGGTCTTCTCACCGGTCGTGCTGTGGAATGCGGATCATGGCTGGGCGTCGTTCGCCTTCCAGGGCGCGCGCGCGGTGGGCCTGCGGTTCCGCCCGCTGATGCCCCTGACGACCCTGCTGGGGGAGGGGCTGTTCGTTCTGCCCTGGATCTGGGCGCCGATGCTGGTTCTGCTGGTGCGGGGCCTGTGGAGCCCCGTGGAGCGATTACGGGCGGATCGCCTGCTCGCCTGCCTGGCGGCGCCGCCGATCGTGGCCTTCGCGCTGATTTCGGGGTGGTCGAGCCAGCGGGTGTTGTTTCACTGGGCGGCCCCGGGCTACCTGATGCTGTTTCCTCTGCTGGGGCGGTGGGTGGCCGCGCACCGCCCCGCCGCGTGGCTGCGCCGTGCGATCCTGGGCACCGCCGCGTTGCTGGTCCTGGCCATGGCCGCGGTGGGGTTGCAGACCCGCTTCGACTGGCTGGGCGGCGGGCTGGTGGCGATGATGCGCAAGGACCCGACCCTGGAGGGGATCGACTGGGTGTCGCTGCGCGCGGATCTGACGGCGCGCGGCTTGTTGCCGTCGGGTGTTCTGGTCGGGATCCCCAATTGGCGCGATGCGGGCAAGATTGGTTATGCGCTGGGGCCGGAGGTGACGGTGCTCTGCCTCAGTCAGGATGCGCGGCAGTTCGGTTTTGCCCATCCTTTGGCCGCGTATAAGGGGCAGGACGTGCTGCTGCTGTCGCTGGCCCCAACCGCGATGGGGGCTGTATTCGAACGGGTGGAGGCTTTGCCGGACAGCGCGGTCCGCCACCGCGGGCGCCTGCTACAGACGGTTTCGGTCGCCCGCGGCTATCAGTTCGCCGGCCGGGCGCCCTGATCGGATCACGGCCGGATCAGCTGCGCGTGCAGGTCGTTGGTGAGCGCCTCGACCCGTTCGGCCAATGCCTTCACCGTCTCGGTTAGTTGCGTGTTCTGCTGTAGCATATCGACCAGCAGCGTGGTTTGGGCGGAGGCGACGGCCTGGCGTTCCTCGCTCGCGCGGTGCAGGTCCTCCCGGTGTTCGGCATCCGCCTGGGCATGGCATTTGTCGCGATCCGCCTGCCGGGTCTGCGCCAGCAGGATCAGCGGCGCGGCATAGGCGGCCTGCAGGCTGAAGGCGAGATTGAGCAGGATGAACGGATATTCGTCGAATTTCCAAAACCCGGCGATGTTCACGAGGATCCAGAGACCAACCAGCAGAGTCTGGCTGATAAGGAAGACGGGGGTGCCGAAAAACCGCGCGAAGGCCTCGGCCTTCAAGGCGAACCAGTCATCGCCGAACACCGAGGTCAGATGCAGATGCGGCGCATGGAAGCGGTAAAATCGCCGCCCGATAAATGATGTCGGCGCGGGCACCGTGTTGTCGGAATCGGGCATGCCATTGGTCTCCTGGTGCCGTTTGATGAAAGATCATCCTGGGCGGTGGCCTATCCCTTTTGGTGGCGATACGGAAGCGGAAAACAGCGATGGCGCTGGCGGCCATAAAAACCACACAAACCCATGCGTTCATGAGGCTGGGATCGAGACCCGGCCGGCGCGTAGCGCGGCGCCGAATTCTGCGCGATAGTGAGACAGACTGCTCAAACCGGCGACCGGACTTCGGCCCGCCGCCATTGCCATCCAAGGAGACGCAACATGCGCCGCTTGTTCTTGATCGCCTTGCTGCTCTCGGCCAGCGCCGGCTCAGCCATCGCGCAACCGCCCCCGACCTACGCCCCGATTCCCGAACCGCGCTATGAAGTGGTGCCCCCGCCGCGTGGCGAACGCTTCCTCTGGCAGCCCGGCCATTGGCACTGGAACGGCTATCGCTACATCTGGAACGGCGGTCATTATGTGGAGCGCAGACCCTATTACCGGCATTGGATCGCGGGCCATTGGGAATGGGCGCCGCGCTGGGGCCGGTATGTCTGGCGCCCGGCCCATTGGGACTGAGGGCATCGCATGACACACCCGATCCCCACGCTGCAGGTTCATGCCTCGGCCGTGTTTTCGACCATCCCGGAGCATCTGGCCAGGCGCGCCAACGGCCAGCGGGCCGGCTTTCTGGAGGGCCCTTCGATCGACCGGGCGGGCAACCTGCTTTGCGTCGATATTCAGGCGGGGCGGATCTACCGCATCTCCATGGACAAGCGGTGGGAGGTCCTGGTCGAATATGATGGCACCCCGAACGGCCTGAAGCTGCACAAGGATGGCCGCGCCTTCATCGCAGACCGCAAGAACGGGCTGATGGTGCTGAACACCGCGACCGGCTCGATCGAATGCCTGCTCCCTGGTCCCCGGGCCGGGGAGCGGTTCAAGGGGCTCAACGACCTGCATTTCGCGTCCAACGGGGATCTGTATTTCACCGACCAGGGCCGCAGCGGGCTACAGGACCCGACCGGCCATGTCTACAAGCTGACCGCCGCGGGTGGGTTGGAGACGGTGATCGCCAACGCCCCCAGCCCCAACGGCCTGGTGCTGAACAAGCGGGAGACGGCGCTCTATGTCGCAGTGACCCGCGCCAATGCGGTCTGGCGTATCGACCTGGACGATCCGGCCCGGCGCGCCGGCCTGTTCGCGCAATTGCCCTGCGCCGGGCCGGACGGGGTGGCGCTGGATGACGACGGGCATGTGGTGGTCGCCCATCCCACCCTGGGCGGGGTCTGGGTCTATAGCCGCATCGGCCTGCCGCTGCACTTCATCGCGACCAGTGCGGGGGAGATGACCACCAACATCGCCTTCGGCGGGGCTGACAACAAGACCCTGTTCATCACCGAGTCCCGCACCGGCTCGATCCTGTCGGCGCGGTTACCGGTGGCGGGGCGGGCGATGTTCTCGCACGCCTGATCAGACCGCGATGCCGCGCACGAACTTCGCCTTCGCGGTGCAGGCGGCCAACAGGAACGCCAGATCGGTGCCGGTGGACACATAGCGCGCGCCCATCTGCACGAACTGCGTCATCAGATCGTCACGGGATGCGAGACCCCCGACGCCCACATGTTTGCCGACTTTCCGCGCCGCGGCGATGCAGCGTTCGAACGCGGCTTTCAGGCGGGGATGGTCGTATTGCCCGACGATGCCCATTTCGCCGCAGAGGTCGTTGCTGCCAATCAGCAACATATCGACGCCTTCGGTGGCGATGATTTCCTCCACATTTTCCAGGGCGGCGAGGGTTTCCATCATCACCACCAATGACGTGGCGTCGTTCATCGCGGCCTGGGTCTCGGTGATCGGGAAGCTGCGGTAGTGGTATTGCGACAGCGCCCCGCCGGAGGAGCGGTGACCGATGGGCGGGAACTTCACCAGCTCCACCATTTCCCGCGCTTCGGCAGCGGAACGGATGTGTGGCGTAATGACCCCCATGGCGCCGCCGTCGAGCACGCGGCAGATATATTCCGGGGTATTGGCGGGCACGCGCACCAGCGGGGTAATGCCGATCTGCTGGGCAGATTGGCAGATTTGGCAGACGGCGTCGATGGAGAGGGTGTTGTGCTCCATATCGACATAGATCGTATCGAACCCGGCGGTCTGGGCGACGCGGGCGATTTCGATGGTGCGGGAATAGCGCACGGTCATGGAGGCGACGACCTCGTTACGGGCCAGCTTTTCCTTCATGTGGTTGCGCAGGATGGAGCGGAGCTCGGACATGGGTGTTTCCTTTGGATTGATTGGAGGAGTTTGTTTCTTCTCCCCCTCCCCCTGCGGGAGGGGGTTGGGGGGAGGGGGCGATCCACATCCGGCCCGTGCCGTTCCACCCCTCCCCAGATCGGAAGAGCA
>CAIXEA010000092.1 GCA_903918315.1 uncultured Acetobacteraceae bacterium
CGACAGCCCAGGCAAGGGCGGTCGGACCAGTCAGCAGCGGCTTGATGCCTTCGAATCGGGTCCCATCCAAAGCGAGGGTGGCCAACCGGTTCTTCGCGACTTTGTAGTTCGCGCCCGCGGCTCGCATCTTGCGCCGGAGATCCGTCGCCTCAGCCACCGTCAGACCCGCATTGCGGGTCACAACGATCATTGAGGTATCGGCCAACGCAATCTTGAGCCCCGCGACGAACTCCCGCTTCTCCGTACGGTCCACGTATCGTCTCCGTCTTTACCCGTGACGCCAGAGCGTCCCGGGCGGGGTTACCCAAAGGGTCTTGCCAGCGTCCGCCAGCACGACCCGGTTCGCCTGTCCTTGGGGTCCACCGCATCAGCGATGAAGCCCTTGTAAGCCGGAACCACCATGACCCGCCCCTTGGGCGTAACCCGAGGGCAAAATGTCGTGGCATCCCCGTCTCCCGCGCGCGAACCGGATGGTTCCTTAACCCCCGTTTTCAGGCGGGGGACGAGCAGTCTCGGACAGGTTCGGGGCGGCTCTCACCGCCCCTGCCCACCGGGCCCGAGGGCCCGGCGAATTCTGTTAGGCTTCGATCAAACGCCGAGGCTGGACACATCCACGCGGATGCCAGGGCCCATCGAAGAGCTGATCGACACGCGCTGCACATAAGTGCCCTTGGCGCCCGTCGGCTTCGCCTTCTGGATGGCATCGGCCAAAGCGCGCGCATTTTCCAGCAGCTTGTCGGATTCGAAGCTCACTTTGCCAATACCGGCATGGATGATACCGGCCTTTTCGGCACGGAATTCAACCTGGCCAGCCTTGGCGGCCGTGATCGCACCGCGGACATCCATGGTCACCGTGCCCAGACGCGGGTTCGGCATCAGGCCGCGCGGGCCGAGGATCTTACCGAGACGGCCAACCACGCCCATCATGTCCGGGGTCGCGATGCAGCGATCGAACTCGATCTCGCCGGCCTGAATCTTCTCCGCCAGATCATCAGCGCCGACCACATCGGCACCCGCAGCGCGGGCTTCGTCCGCCTTCGGGCCGCGGGCGAAAACACCAACGCGCACGGTCTTGCCCGTCCCGTTCGGCAGGCTGGTCAAGCCACGCACCATCTGGTCCGCGTGCCGCGGGTCAATGCCGAGGTTCATCGACATCTCAACCGTTTCGTCGAACTTCGCCTTGGCGAGCGACTTGATCAGCACGATCGCATCGGCCAGGGCATAGGACTTGGAGCTGTCGACAGCAGCGCGCGCAGCGTTCAGACGCTTATCTTTGGCCATGATTTAGCCCTCCACCACGGTGAGACCCATCGACCGGGCGGACCCGGTCAACATGCGCACGGCGCCATCAATGTCGTTGGCATTCATGTCCTTCATCTTGATCTCCGCGATTTCGCGGAGCTGAGACGTGGTCACGCGGCCAACCGCGGCGCCCTTGCCCACGGTGGGGCTTCCCTTGTCGATCTTCGCAGCCTTCTTAAGGAAATAGGTGTTCGGCGGCGTCTTCATCACGAATGTGAAGCTGCGGTCACCAAAGGCGGTGATCACGACCGGAATCGGCATCCCGGGCTCCATGCCCTGGGTCTGCGCGTTGAATTCCTTCACGAAGGACATGATGTTCAGGCCGCGCTGACCGAGCGCAGGCCCAACCGGCGGCGACGGGTTTGCCTTACCAGCCGGAATTTGAAGCTTGATGTAACCGACGATTTTCTTCGCCATAATCCCTGGTCCTTTACCATGCCAAGGGACCGCGGTACCTACGAGAACCCAATCGCCACGATAATAGCGACGGGCACTCTCCCGCGTTCCGAGTGAGGGCGGGCGTTTAGACCCTGCCAGACAAGCTGTCCAGCGATATTTCCGCCTCTACCGGTTCATGCTGCACTGCATGATTGACAGGCGGGTCTGGGTTAACAAAAACTGCGGGCTTGTCATCATTTGGGGCAGCTCCATGGACACGATCGCGACCCGCGCCTGTGTTGGCTTTTCCGCCGGGTCCATCGCCGTGCTCACGTTCCATCAGGGTCTGAGCGAGGTCTTCCTGCGAGTCGGATTGCCGACTCATGGCGGGTTCCGGATTTCCCCGACCTGGCCCTTCGGGCTGCCGTCGATCGTGAGCCTGTGTTTCTGGGGCGGGATTTACGGAATCGCGTTCGCCGTCAGCGTTCGCGGACGCCCCACGTCGCTCTGGCGCCAGGGCCTCCTAATGGGTCTCCTCGCCGCGGCCATCGGCCTGTTCATCGTCACCCCCCTCAAAGGGCATGGCATCGCCTACCATGGCGCTTTGTGGCCGATCGGCCGGGCGATGATTTTGAATCTGTCCTGGGGCCTGGGGATGGGTTTGCTCCTCCCACTGCTGTGGCCGCGGCCGTTGACCACACCGCCGGCCGAACCGTCCCTTCGCCCGGCCGAGGCCTGATCTCCACGCGATGATCGAACCCTGCTAGAGCATCCCGACGAACTGCCAAGGGGGCGGCGATGCGGCGAATTGTACTTTTCTTGGTAACAGCCTTCATGTTTGGGGGCTTCGCCGCGTCCGCGGCACGGGGGCCAATGGCCGCGACGCCGTTGTCGCGTGAAGACCTGGCCTGGTGGCATCAGCGGCACGCCGCGAAATTGGCCGAACTGGCGCAAAAGCACCCAACGCTGATCTTTCTGGGCGATTCCATCACCCAGCAATGGGAAAACGGCGCCAGAGGGGACTTCCCCAGCTACATTCCAGCCTGGGGGCGCTTTTATGGCGACCGCAATGCGGTCAACCTGGGATTTACCGGCGACGCCACCGCGCATCTCTTGTGGCGGATACAAAACGGCGAAGTCGCGGGCATCGCACCCAAGGTCGCCGTCGTACTGATCGGCGCCAACAATCTGGGCAAGGTGCACTGGGGCAGCGAGGACACGCTCACCGGCATCGAGGCAGTCACCAAGGAATTGCGCCGTCGACTGCCTACGACCCACATCCTCCTCCTCAGCGTCCTGCCAAGCGAACGCACCGCCTGGGCGACACGCATGACGCTCCTGATCAATCAGGGCCTGGCCCAACGCTATCCAGCCGGCGGCGATGTCACATTTTTGGATGTCACGCATGCCTTCATGAAAGAGGGGCGTATCAACCGCGACATGTTCCTGGAAGCGGCTTTGCCTGCAGGAACGGCGCTGCTGCACCCATCGCTGCGCGGCCAGATCGCCTTGTCTGAAGCGATTGAGCCCACCCTGGCAAAGCTGCTGGGCGACCGCCCCCATAAATAAGCAGGAGATGACAATGGCAAAAGGGTACTGGATTGCCCGGGTGGATGTGACCGATCCCGAGGGTTACAAAGCGTATGTCGCTGCCAACGCAGCCGCTTTCCATAAATTCAAAGGTAAGTTCCTGGTCCGTGGCGGCGCCTTCGAAGCGCCGGAGGGCGTGCCAAGGGCCCGCACCGTCGTCATCGAGTTCGCCGACTTCGCCACCGCACTCGCCTGCTACCACTCCCCGGAATATGCCGCCGCCAAGGCCCATCGGCTTGGGAGAGCCGAGGCTGATCTCATCGTGATCGAGGGTTACGACGGGCCACAACCCTGATCGCCCCCGTCCTTCGCGCATCGGATGGTTCGGAAACAACAAACGCCAGCCACGAACGATCGTGGCTGGCGTGCTGAAACAGCCGCTGGTTGATCCGCGGTCGTTCAGTAAGACAAGGCTTTCGGCTCAACCGGTACCCAACGGCCGTCCTTGACGATAGTCAGGAACGACGAGCTGGAACCGTGATGCTGACCCGGCCCAAAGGACAGCTCGGTGCCGAAGATGTCGGTATAGCTGCTGATGCTTTCTACCGCGGCGACGAAGCTGTCGACGTTCAGATCACGTCCCGCCTTCTGAAGCGCCAGGATGACGACACTGGCAGCGGTGTAGCCGACTTCGCCATGGAAATTGGGCTCCCGGCCATACTTGGCCTTGAAAGTCTTGGCGAATTCCTGAACCGCCGGCCGGGGATCATCCGGATAAGCATAAAGCGCCGGGGTCATGCAGTAGTACCCCTCGGTCGCGCCGCCGGGCAGGCTGGCAACGGCGGTGTCATAGGCCGCGAACTGACCGATCATATCGACGGTCCAGCTCATTTTCCGGGCGGTAGCGACGATGATGTTGGTATCGCGCACGATCGTGCCCATCATCACCGCGTCGCAGCCAGCATCCTTCAACTTGGTCACGTTCGCATTGAAGTCGGTGTCCGTCGGCTTGTGGGCCGTGGTGGCAACCACCTTGAGGCCCATCGCCTCGGTTTGCGCGACGACGCCGGCGAGCACGTCCTTGCCGAAGTCCGAATCCTGATACATCACGCAGAAGGCCTTTCGGCCCTTCTTTTCGGCGAAGTACTTCACCGCCGAACGCATCTGGTCATAGTACGAGGCGAACTGGCCGAATTTCAGCTTGTTGTAGGGTTCATACATCAGCCGGGCAGCGGTCAGCGGGAACATGTTCGGCACGTTCTTGGCGAACTGGGCCGGCATGTTGGCATCGTTCATCGGCGTGCCACCGTTGTCGATCGTCAGAAACACGTTGTCGTTGTTCAACAGCTTGTTCATCGCCTGCACCGCGCGGGGGACGGTGTATTGGTTGTCCTCGACGATGTGCCTGATCTTGCGGCCGTTGATGCCGCCCTTGGCGTTGATCTCATCAAACGCCAGGCGCACGGCATCGCTGTTATTGACGCCCTGCACCGCGGTCACGCCCGAAAGATCGGTAATCTGGCCGATGATGATCTCGGTATCAGTCACTCCGCGAACGGGTTCGGCGGCGCGACTCTGAGTCAGGGCGGTTCCCGCAAGAAGTGCCAGCGCAAGAGCTGCGCCGGAAAGGCGTCGTGTCAGCATGGTGTTTCCTCCGTCGTGGGCGCCGTCGTGGGCGCCTGGGATCATTAACGATGGGGCGGGCACAGCCTGTCAATGCTCACGCCGGCGCGGACCCGCCGGAGGGTGGCCGCTGGATCAGGCCCCAAATGCTCGGTAATTCACCAACAGGCACTTCAATCAGCGCCGGACCTGGGGTCGCGAAGGCGGTTTTCAACGCCGCGCGCAAGGCCTCCGGCGTTTCGGCCTTGATACCGCGCATGCCGAAGCTGTGTGCCAGCGCCACGAAGTCGGGATTGCGCAGGTCGACGCCGATCATCCGGCCGCCATACTGGGTTTGTTGGATGCGTTTGACGTTACCGAAGGCGCCGTCGTTCATGACGATGGCAACGACGTCGATGCCATGCGCGACCGCCGTCGATAGCTCCTGCACATTGAACATGAAGCCGCCGTCGCCCGAAATCGACAGCACCTTGCGATCCGGGCAGGCGACCTTGGCGCCGAGCGCGGTCGGATAGGCGTAGCCGAGCGTGCCCTGAAACCCTGGCGTGATCAGCGTCCGCGGCTGGTAGAACGGCATGCCATATTGCACGAACGTGGCGAGTTGGGTGACGTCGGTGACGAGGATGCCGTCCTCGGGCAGTTCCTCCCGAATGACGCAAGCGAGTTGGAACTGCTGTTCCAGCGTGGCGAGCTTACCGGCGACATCCCGGCGCGCGGCAGCGACCCAGGCGGCGATCGACGGCCGGGCCGGCTGGCCGCTCAAGGCGCCGAGCAGCGCGTCCATGCCGCTGTCGGCATGGCTGATGATGGTGATATCGGCCGGTTTCGGCAGCGCCGCCTGTTTTGGGTCGATGTCGATGCGGATGATCTTGACGTCCCCTGCCCGGCCCCAGGACAAAGCCGGGGCGAGAAAGCGGGTCCCGACGACGATGGCGACATCGACTTCGGGCCAGAGGGCCTGGCCCTCCAGCATGCCGACAGACAAGGGATGGTGCGCCGATAGCACCCCGCCGCCGGTGCGACTGGCGATGACCGGCGCCTGGATACGATCCGCGAGGCGCGCCAACACCGCCCCAGCATCCATCGCACCAGCGCCCACGAAGATCGCCGGGCGGCGGGCGGCAGCCAACAGGCGGGCGGCTGCCTCCACCGCCGCCGGATCGGGGGCGGGCCGCGGCTGCGGCGCGTAGCCTTCGGGTAAGGCGATATCGGCGGTTTTCGCCATGACGTCGGGCGCCATCTCAAACACTGCCGGCTGTTGGCGTCCCGCGAGCATGGCGTCGAACGCCTGATGCAGCAAAGCCGGCGCCGCACCTGGGGTTTCGGCCCGCTCCACCCATGGCACCACCCCGCGCAGGGCCATGGTCTGGTCGCGCAATTCATGCGGAATGCCGAGCCCCAGACCAATCTGATAGGACGGGATCTGGCCCGTCAGACCGAGGACGGGGACATTCGAACCCGCCGCGGTCGACAGCGCCGCGCTCGCGTTCAGAATGCCTGGCCCCGGAACCACAGCGAAGACGCCGGGCCTGCCGGATGCCTGCGCATAGCCAAGCGCCATATAGGCAGCGCCTTGCTCATGGCGGGTGTGGTACGTGCGAATGGCCTGGCGCTGGCCATGCAGGGCATCGAACAGCGGATCAAGCTGGATGCCCGGCAGCCCGAAGATGGTATCAACCCCGAAGCGGCCGAGGGTGCGGACGATCGCCTGTCCACCAGTCATACGTTCGGTCATTTATGCGGCCCTCCCGGCCATTTTCACCGCACCGGATGCGCGCAGGGCTTCAATGCGGGCGGCGTCGTAGCCGAGCACATCGCGCAGGACCATCTCCGAATGCTCCCCCAGCCTCGGCGCCGCCACCGGGTCGGCGAGCGGCGTATGCTCCATGCTAAACGGCAAACGGATATTGGGGACGGAGCCGACTTCCGGATGCGGAATCACACTAACCAGTTCGCGGTCGCGCATTTCCGTGGAATCAAAGGCTTCCGAAATCGTATTGATGGCACCGCCCGGCACACCGGACTCGCGCATCCGTTCCAACCAATGTGCGCGCGGCTTCCTGGCCAGGATGCCGGTGACGATGGCCAGGATCTCGTCGCGGTGCTGGATGCGCCCGGCGGTGGTCGCATATTCCGGATTATTGGCGAGGTCGGGACGATCCATCACCCGCGCCGCGAGACGGTTCCAGGTGCGATCATTGGCGCAAGCCACGAAGATCGGGCCATCAGCGGTATCGAAGGCCGCGGTCGGAATGGTATCGCGGCTGGCATTGCCGAAACGGCTCGGCTCATTGCCGCTGATCAGATAATTCAGGGCATGGAAGCCCACCATCGTGACAGCGGTGTCGAACAGCGCATTCTCGATATACTGACCGCGGCCCAGCCGTTCCCGCGCGAACAAGGCGGCAAGCACGGCGTTACAGGTCATCATCGCCGTGCTCATGTCCATGATCGACGGACCGGCGCGCACACCCACCCGATCCGCGTCACCGTTCATCGACATGAAGCCGCTTTCGGCCTGGGTAATCGGGTCGAAGCCGAGGCGATCCTTCAACGGCCCGCTGCGCCCATAGGCGGAGACCGAGCAATAGATCAGCATCGGATTGTCCGCGGAAACGGAGGCATAATCGAGGCCGAATTTCGCCATCACGCCGGTGGAAAAATTCTCCAGCACCACATCGGATTTCGCGACAATATCGCGGGCGGCGGCGATGCCGGCTTCCTGCTTCAGGTCGATGGCGATCGAGCGCTTGTTGCGGTTGGTCCAGAGAAAGGGACCGCTGGAGTCCTTCCCAACCGGCGGGCGGAGGGTGCGGAAATCGTCCCCGCCCTCGGCCTTTTCAATCTTGATGACCTCCGCACCGAGATCGGCCAGGATCATGCTGCACAGCGGACCGGCGATGAAATGGCTGAAATCAGCGACGCGAATGCCGGCCAGAGCCAGAGGCGCGCCAGCGGGGCGCAGTTTCGGCGGGGAAAGCACCGGTCGGGTCATGACATCCTCCTGATTTGGGAGGCATCATCACCCAAACCGGGGCAAACCGGAATGCCGAAAGGACCGGCTGGGATCAGGCGGCCTGTTCGGTCGTCGGGTCGATCATCTTGCGGACTTCGGTGACCTTGGTGGCCGGGAAGCCGCTGATTTCGGCATGCTTGTGGATGATGGCCTCATCCTTCGCCAGATAGACACAGAAGGTCTTATCGGCGGCCACGAAGCTTTCAACCCATTGAATGTCCGGGCCGAGTTGGGTCAGAACTTCATTTGACTTCGCGGCGGCGCCGCGCAGTTGCTCGCGATCCAGCGACCCAACGGTCGGTATGTCGCGTTCGATGATGAATTTGCGAAGTGCCAATTGGATCTCCTGTTGCTAGGCCGTGTGGACGGAATCCCTGATATGCCATTTTTGGGGATTCCGGCGCGCTCTGTTGTCTGACTCATAGGAGGTCGGTTTCAGGGAGCCGACCATGCTGACACGGATGACGGACGACGACTGGGCGC
>CAIXEA010000093.1 GCA_903918315.1 uncultured Acetobacteraceae bacterium
CACAACCAGCGCCCAGTCGTCGTCCGTCATCCGTGTCAGCATGGTCGGCTCCCTGAAACCGACCTCCTATGAGTCAGACAACAGAGCGCGCCGGAATCCCCAAAAATGGCATATCAGGGATTCCGTCCACACGGCCTAATACGATTTTACTTGATTGCCGCTTCGTTCCGCGACACGATCAGCCCGGGATAATCGCCGATTCCCATGGCGCCGGATCAAAATGAATGCCGGCATGGCTCGAAAGGTCCAAGTAACATGGCAAGCACCGAAGAAACCGAGAACTTGATTGGTATTTTGCGTGGCACAGTGGTCTCGTTGGTGCGGCGTGATGGGCCGGATCTGTCAGCCCGGCAACTCGCGGTATGCCTGACCTGCTATCTCGAATCCGAAGCGCAGACCGTTCGTGGCCTCGCCTCGGCGTTGGATGTGTCCAAGCCGGCCATCACCCGCGCCCTCGATCGGCTCGCCGAGTTCGATCTGGTCCGGCGCAAAACCGATCCAGCCGATCGGCGGAGTGTGCTGGTGCAACGGACCCCAAAGGGGACCGCGTTCATGCGTGACCTGCGGTCGATCATGAAGGACGCCGCCAAGCAGAAGCCCGCCGCGGCCGAAGCACCGGCCCGCAAAAAGCCCGCCGCCAAGCGCCCGGCCCGTTGATCGCCTGATCGATGCATGACGTCACGCACGCCGCCCCTTGGACCATCTCGCAACGGGCGGCGGATAAGCCCGCATTGTATCGCGACCTGGCGGAGGAACTGGACGCCCTGCTGCAGGGGGAGTCGGATCCAACCGCCAACGCGGCCAACGCCGCTGCCGCGATCTATCACAGCCTGCCCGACCTGAACTGGGCCGGGTTCTACTTCCTGCGCGATGACCTGTTGGTCCTGGGACCATTCCAGGGCCGGCCGGCCTGTGTGCGGATTCCCATCGGCCGCGGCGTGTGCGGCACGGCCGCGGCCACAGGCCGCTCGATCCTGGTTCCCGACGTGGACGCCTTCCCTGGTCATATCGCCTGTGACTCGGCGTCCCGCTCGGAACTGGTGATCCCATTGCTGGCGGGCGGCCGATTGCTGGGCGTGCTCGACCTCGACAGTCCGGTCCTGGCCCGCTTCGATGCGGCGGATCAGACCGGATGCGAAGCATTGGCGGCGATCGTGGTTCGGCATATCGGCTGATCTGTGCTTACCTGGGCGGGCCGCAGACGCGCGGCTTTGCCTCAGGAGGAGACCGACATGCTGATCGACCACCGCACCTATACCGTGAAACCCGGCACCATGGCCAAGCAGATGGCCCTGTATCAGGAATACGGCCTCGCCGCGCAGAAGCGCCACCTGGGCGAGCCGCTGGCCTATCTGATTACCGAGTCGGGCGAAGTGAACACCTACATCCATATCTGGGTCTACAAGGATGCCGCGGATCGCGCGGCGAAGCGGGCGGCGATGCAGGCGGACCCGGAATGGCAGGTGTTCCTGCAGAAGGGCGCCGAGGCCGGGTATCTGATTGCCCAGCGCAATAACCTCATGAACGACGCGCCCTTCGCGCCGATCGTTCGGTAACGCATTGCAATCATCGTCATGCTGACATCCGTCGGCATGACGAGCAGGCGGGTCCGGTCGCGAACCGGTTAGAGCGTGATCGGCGGAGATGGACTCACCGGAGCCGTGAATCACGCGATCAAACAATCGGTTAGAGCATGTCCGGTGCGCCTGAAAGCACCGGACATGCTCTAACGGGACCCGAAAATCGCGCTGCCGACACGCACCCAGGTTGCGCCGCAGGCGATGGCGATTTCAAAATCGGCCGACATCCCCATCGAGAGCGTCGCCAGGCCGTGTTTGGCCGCCCTGTTGGCCAGCCAGTTGAAATGCGGGCGCGGGTCCTGATCGTGCGGCGGCACGCACATCAGGCCGATGAGCCGGCCGCCAAAGCGGCTTTTGCAATCATTGATGAATCCGTCGGCGTCGGCGCGGGAAACGCCGGATTTCTGGGCCTCGTCACCGGTATTGACCTCAATCAGCAGGCGCGGCTGCCGACCTTCCTTGGCCATGGCGGCGGCGATGGCATCGGCCAGTTTGGGGCGGTCCAGGGTTTCGATGACATCACCGAGCCGCACGGCATCACGCGCCTTGTTGGTCTGCAACCCGCCTATGATGTGCAAATCGAACCGATGATCCGCGCGCAGAGCGGGGAATTTGCTGTCGGCTTCCTGGACCCGGTTTTCCCCGAAGACGGTCTGCCCGGCGGCCAGCGCCTCCAGCACGGCGGCGACCGGCTTGGTCTTGGACACCGCGACCAGGGTGACGGAGTCCGGCGCCCGCCCGGCGGCGATGGCCGCCTCAGCGATGCGATCGCGGACGACGCGCAGATTATCGGCGATGGAGGCGGTCATAGCGGGGGCCCTCGGTCGTGATACGGTTCGCGATCAATAGGCAGAATACTGTTTTTCTTCCACCAGCGCGGAGTTGAGGGCGCGGTTGATGGCGGCCTTGATGCGGCCACGGGCGTCGTTTTCCTGATAGACGGCGCGGGCGAGGGCGATGAAGCTGTCCCCGAAATCCTTGGCCGCCTCGTGTTCGCGGATGGCATCCTCAATCTCCCACAGCCGGGTGTTGACCGCGACGAGCTGGGCGCGTTCGGCGGCAATCCGGGCGGCGGCGGGGGCCAGAACCGCGGTCAGGGCGTCCAGCTCACGCGCGGCGTTGGCGGCGGCGGCGGGCGCGCGCAGGCGGGCGCATTTGATTTCCAGGATGGTGATCTTATCGACCAGCTCCCCCCAGGAAACGGGCACCATTGGCGATGGATCGGTCATGGGGTTATCCCGCTGGTGGGTGGGATCTGCGTGGTACCATGCCTGACGGTTTCGGGAAATCCTCAGCGGTGGGTTCGGGGCCGTCTAATCGCCGTCTCAAATACTTGATTTCGAGTCTTTTGTATCATTTTTGTCCTCGGCGATCACGGCATCCAAGGCCCGCAGCAGCGGTGAGGTGCCGGAGACCAGGGCTTCCACGATCGCCGGGTCCGGCGGGCCGAACCGGATGTCATCGGGCACACCGCCATGGCGGCGGATCAGCGCGGCCCGTTGCGGGTAGATGTGGACATAGGATTCCAACGCCTGAGCGAGGTCGTCGCCCGGCTCGGGGTCTTCCGGCCGGGCCGCGGCGTCTGACGCCTCGGGGGTGACCGCGGCGGCGATGGCGTCCCCGGTCAGGCCGGCGGCCACGATATGCTCGATCCGGGCGGCCGCGTCGGCCTGCTCAGGCCTGGCTTCCCGCCTGGCCCGAATGGCCTGCATGCGTTGGAGCGCCCGCAAGGCGGCGAGGGCCTGACGCAGCATGCTGGTGGACTGGCTGAGGCATCGGAGGGTCAGCTCAGGCCGGGTGTCGGGAGTCTGGGCCATGCGCATGCATTCCATGGCATGCGCATTGGCCGCGACATGGCTGACCGCCACGGCGACTTCGGCGGGATTGGCGGGCAGCAAGGCAGCGACCGCGGCAATGGCGGCGGTGTCGCGATGCAGGCGCGCCTCCGGCGTATCATCGGGCGGCGGCGGGAGCACGCTTGTTAGCGTCTGCGCGAGATGGCGGTTCGCGGCAAGATACCGGAATATCGCGGGGTCTTCAGAAAATTCGGGGGGTATTGGCTGGGTCATACATAACAATATAAGTTATTAAAATAAACATGCAAGGGGAAATAACCCGCCGCCCGCCAGCTTCCGTCAAAAACCGCCGGCAAAGACGCCTTGAAGGACCCCATACCGGACAATTGGCGGGGTTCCCCACTTGTTCTATGGTCCGGCCATCACGGAGTCGCCCCCACCCATGTCTGATTACCTGGCCCGCCTGAACCCCGAACAGCGCGCCGCGGTGGAAACCGTGGATGGGCCGGTGCTGGTCCTGGCCGGTGCCGGCACTGGCAAAACCCGGGTGCTGACCACCCGCTTCGCCCATATCCTGCTGACGCGGCGCGCCTTCCCCAATCAGGTCCTGGCCGTCACCTTTACCAACAAAGCCGCCAAGGAAATGCGCGAACGCGTGGGCGCGATCCTTGGCGCCCCGGCCGAGGGGCTCTGGCTCGGCACCTTCCATGCCCTATGCGCCCGCATGCTGCGCCGGCATGCCGAGCATGTCGGATTGCAGTCCAATTTCAGCATCCTCGACACCGATGACCAGCTACGGGTGCTGAAGCAGATCATGGAAGCCGAGCGTATCGACACCAAGCGCTGGGCGCCGCCGGCTCTGATGTCGATCATCCAGCGCTGGAAGGATCGCGGCCTGACGCCGGCGCGGATTGGCGCGGCCGAGGACTCCGATTTCGTCAACGGCCGCGCCAAGGACCTGTACGCGGCCTATCAAGCCCGGCTGCGCGCCCTGAATGCCGCCGATTTCGGCGATCTGCTGCTGCATATGACGGAAATCCTGCGGTCGCAGCCCGATGTCCTGGCCCAATACCACCGCATGTTCCGCTACATCCTGGTCGATGAGTATCAGGACACCAACGTCGTCCAATACCTCTGGCTGCGACTGCTGGCGCAAAGCCACCGGAACATCTGCTGCGTCGGTGACGACGACCAGTCGATCTATTCCTGGCGCGGGGCGGAGGTGGAAAACATCCTGCGCTTCGAAAAGGATTTCGAAGGTGCCAGGATCGTGCGCCTGGAAGCCAATTACCGCTCCACCGCCTCCATCCTGGCCGCCGCGTCGGGCCTGATCGCGCATAATAAGGGGCGGCTGGGCAAGACCCTGCGGCCCGGGCGGGCCGACGCGCAGGGCGGCGAAAAAGTCACCGTCGTGGGCGTCTGGGACTCCGACGAGGAAGCCCGCATGGTCGGCGATCGGGTGGAATCGCTGCGCCGATCGGGGGAGTCGCTGGCGGAAATGGCGGTGCTGGTGCGGGCGGGGTTCCAGACCCGGGCCTTTGAAGAACGGCTGATCACGCTGGGCATCCCCTATCGCGTTGTCGGCGGGTTGCGCTTCTACGAACGCCAGGAAATCCGCGACGCCATCGCCTATATGCGCGCCACCGTGCAGCCGTCCGACGATCTGGCGTTCGAGCGCATCGTCAACGTGCCACGCCGCGGTGTCGGTGACACCGCCCTGCGCAGCATGCACGAACTGGCCCGGGCGCAGGAAATCCCCCTGTCCGCCGCCGCCGCCCGGCTGGTGGAAACCGGCGGCTTCCGCGGCAAGGTCAAGGAAACCATGGCGCAGCTGCTGCGCCAGTTCCTGGGCTGGCGGGAGCAACTGGACAAAGAAGGCCATGTCGTCACCGTCGCCGCCATGCTCGATGAGAGCGGCTACACCGATATGTGGAAGCAGGACAAATCCCCGGAAGCGCCGGGGCGGCTGGACAACCTCAAGGAACTCGTCCGCGCCTTGGCGGATTTCGAAACCCTGGGCGGGTTCCTCGAACATGTCTCGCTGGTGATGGAAAATGAGGAAAACGCCGGCGACGCCAAGGTCAGCCTGATGACCCTGCATGGCGCCAAGGGCCTGGAATTCGACAACGTCTTCCTGCCGGGCTGGGAGGAAGGCGTGTTCCCCAACCAGCGGTCGATGGACGAAAACGGCGGCAAGGGGTTGGAGGAGGAACGGCGCCTGGCCTATGTCGGCCTGACCCGCGCCCGCAAGCGCGCCATCGTCAGCCATGCGGAAAACCGCCGGATTTACGCCAATTGGCAAAGCTCCATCCCCAGCTGCTTCCTGGATGAATTGCCCGAAGCGCATGTGGCCGTCACCGGCTCCGCCGCCATGGCGCGGCAGAACCGCGTCAGCGCGGCCCCGTCCTTTGGCAGCCCATTCCCGGTGATGGCGCGCAAGCCCAAGGTGATCGAGGCCTGGGAACAGCCGGCCCGGCCGGCGAAGGAGGCTGCCATTCCCGTCGGAAGCCGTATATTCCACCAGAAATTCGGATATGGAACGGTGACGCACGTGGACGACGACAAGCTCGACATCACATTCGACAAATCGGGCGACAAACGCCTGCTGGACCGCTTCGTGGAGCGTGCCTGATGCGCCGCCGCCATGCCACGCCGCTGGAAACCGTGGCCGTCACCGTGCCCGATGGCGCGTTGGAAGCCTATGAGGCCGCGCTGAACAGCGCCTGCGACACCGTCGGCTTCTTCCGCGACAACACCACCGGGGATTGGCGGGTCGAAGGCGTCAAGCCCGTCGGCGCCAATGACTCCGAACTCGCCGCCGCTCTGATGCTGGCCGAATTGGTGTCCGGCGTTTCGGCGCCGCTGGAACGCGTCTCCACCGAGGCCGAAGGCTGGCTCGCCCGCACCTACGCCTCTTTCCCCGAGCAGCCGATCGGCCGGCAATTCGCGGTGCGAGGCACACATTTGACGGGAACGCCCCCATCGCCGGGGCGGGTGACGCTGACGCTGGATGCCGGGCTGGCGTTTGGCTCAGGTGAGCACGGCTCGACCAAAGGCTGCCTGGTGGCCCTGGAAACCGTCGCCCGGCGCAAGCCGCGCACGATCCTGGACCTGGGAACCGGATCGGGGATTCTGGCGATCGGGGCCGCGCTGCTGCTGAAGCGGCCGGTGCTGGCAACCGATATCGAGCCCTGGTCCGTCCGCGTCGCCAAACGCAACGCCATTCAGAACGGGGTCGGTCGGCTGGTGCGGGCCAAGTTGGCGGATGGCTGGAAACACCCGGCCCTGAAAACCGGCGGACCCTACGACCTGGTGTTCGGCAATATCCTGGCGCGGCCGCTCTGCGGCATGGCGCGGGATCTGGCGGTGAACCTGAAGCCCGGCGGCACGGCGATCCTCGCGGGGCTGCTGGGCACGCAGGCGCGCATGGTGCTGTCGGCGCACCGGCGGCAAGGGCTGGTACTCGAACGCATGCTGCCGCAGGGGCCCTGGACCACACTCGTGGTGCGGAAAAAAGGCTGACCGCGCCGCCGCTATCGTGAGGCAGGGTTACGCAGGATCAGCGGATCGCTGATTCTGCGTCCCTGAGAGAGGGGCGTGACGGAACAGCTGCGCCACGCCCGTAAGCGGTCGTCGTCTCAGTCTCAGTCGTGCGTGCCGCGGGCCCGCAGGTCGCCATTGGCGCTGTCATCGAACATGCGGGCGAAGTCGCCACGGTTCAGACCGACATCCATGAGCTCACGTTCCGACATCAGGGACAATTCGGCCAGCGCGCGGCGCTCGTTGTTCCAGCTGCGGAAAGCGGCGACCCGGCCGGCCAGCCATTCCATGACGCCATGCGGCTGCACGGGCTGCGCGACGGGGGCGCGGTTCTGATCTTCCAGGCTGGTGTCGACGTAGCTCAGGCTGGGCAGCGAGAAGGCAAAATGATTATCAGCGGTTGAGGTGCTCATGGCTCTCTCCATCCATCGTACCATCGCCCGGGTCTAACGCGGCGTCTTCATGGCGTAGCGCCCTCGGGCTTTGATGCAGTGCAACATAGTGCTTTCGAGGCCGCGGGAAGAGCGCGGATTTGCCCGGCCTGCCGTGCGCAAACCGCATGGATGTATGTGTACGTATGAATTCCGTCGGGGGATGGATCAGTCGACCGCGCCGTTCTCCGCCCCGAAGCGGTTCGGCCCGTAGGTGCCGCGGGAGCACAGCCAGACCAGCAGGATCACCGCGCCGACGATGGGAATCAGAAAGAGCCAGTACCACCATCCGGACCGGTCGCGATCGTGCAGGCGGCGGACGAAGACCGACAGGTAGGGCAGGAAGATGACCAGGCTGAACAGGCCGTAGAGGTAGACCGCGACCTGCGACTGGGCGGAGGCGATGCTGAGCCCGACCTGGACCAAGGTGACAAAGAGCGCGAACCACCAGAACTCCGCGCGCGGCGCCCGGCCGGCGAAGGTGGCGTATTTTGCGAAGCACAGGCCGATGGAGGTGCCGAAGCTGCGCGGAATTCCGTCACCGCCGCCGGAAAAGCGCTGCGGCGCACCGCAATGGGGACAGGCCGGGGCGGAGCTGTTCAGCTGACCACCGCAGGCACGGCAGAACACCATCTCACCGCTCATGATTGACGCTCCCTGGCTGCCTGTCTGGCGCTTGAAGACGCACCTGCCAGGCTCTCATTGGTTGTTTGATCGGGTGTTCGGCCGCGATGCTTCCACCGCGGCCGAACACGCGCTAGCCGTATTTGCGGGCGAAGCCGCTGTCAGACATGCACAGATAAGCAATGCCCTCGATAAAGCCGATCAGGGCGGGAATGAGGGTCCAGCAGAACAGGACGTAGAGGATGCCCTGAAAGGGGCGGGCGAGGTAGAACTTATGGATGCCGAAACCGCCCAGGAAAATGGCCAGCATACCGGCGGCGACCCGGCTTTTCTCGCCTTCCATGCCCCGCGCGGCCTGGGGGGCGCCGCAGCCGGGGCAAACCCGGGCCATGGCGTTGATGGCGCGGCCGCAGGCGCGGCAGAACACGTCACGGCCGGGGCTGGTGCCCGCGGGTGGCGCGGGGGCGGCGGCCGTCAGCGCGGCACCGGCCGCCGGCGTGCCGCATTGGGCGCAGAAGCGGGCGGTATCCGCGACCGGTTGGCCGCAGCCGCGGCACGTCTTTGCCCCGCCGGCCAAGATGTCAGCGCTGTCAGACATTGAATCCGGACCCTCGCACGCGGAACCACCACAGCATATCAGCCAACCCGGACCAGACGCGCATGAGTGCAAGCCAGATGGTGCTGCTGGCGATGAGCGCGAACAGCATCCACCACAACAGGATATAAAAGCCCGTCATACCCAGCGCGAAGATCAGCGCCGGCAGTTCGGCCCGCGGCAGCTTGCCCAGGCGCACCAGCAACAGATTCAGCAGCGTGATCGCCAGGCCCACGAAGGTGACGGGCAGGAATGGGACGCAGCACAGCAAGGTGCCGAACAGCACGGCACGATCCCGCTCCCGCCCCCAGTCGCGGAAGCGGAGCAGCAACAGCCTTGCCTCTCGTTCCAGCACGCTTTGCATGTCACCTCACGGATGGGACGGTACTGGAAATCGGGGCTGCTGCAAACGGCGGTTTGCCGGTTTGCCGCCCTACCCTCCCCGCGCCCGGGCGATCATACTGCCGCGACGCGACCAACGGAGCCTCGGATGAGCGATACCAAACTGACCGCTTTGCGCGCCGAACTGACCCGCCAGGGCCTGGACGGCTTCATCGTGCCCCGCGCGGATGAGCATCTGGGCGAATATGTGCCGGACTCCGCCGAACGGTTGAGCTGGCTGACCGGCTTTACCGGCAGCGCCGGCCTCGCGGTGGTGCTGGCTGACAAGGCGGCGGCCTTCACCGATGGCCGCTACGTGCTGCAACTGGCGGACCAGACCGATGCGGCGCTGTGGGAGCGGCGGCACATCACGGAGGAGCCAGCCCCCGCCTGGATCGCCGCCAACGCGCCCGCCGGCGCCGTTATCGGCTACGACCCGCTGCTGATCAGCGAAGAAGGCCTGGGCCGCTACACCGAAGCCGGCCTGACCCTCCGCCCCGCCGCCCCCAACCCGATCGACGCCATCTGGGCCGATCGGCCTGCGCCGCCACGGGCGCCGGCGGTGCCGCAGGCGCTGGCGCAGGCGGGGCGCGGCGCCGACGACAAGCGGGCCGATATCGCAGCGCTGCTGCGGGGGGCGAAGCAGGACGCGGCGGTGCTGACCGATCCGGCCTCGGTCGCCTGGCTGCTGAATATCCGCGGCAATGACGTGCCGTTCACCCCCTTCGCGCTGGGGTTCGCGATCGTGCACGCCGATGGCGACACCGAACTGTTCATGGATCCCGCGAAACTGCCGGCGGCGACACGGGCCTGGCTGGGCAACACCGTCTCGGTCGCGGGGCGGGAGGCTTTGGCGCCCGCTTTGGCGCGGCTGGCCGGGAAGGTGGTGCGGGTGGATGCCACTGGCTCCCCGGTTTGGTTCGCGCAGCAATTGCGGGCGGCCGGGGCGACGGTGGTTGCGGGGCCGGATCCGTGCCTGTTGCCCAAGGCGCGGAAGAATGCGACCGAACAGCAGGGCATGCGCGACGCCCATGCCCGCGACGCGGTGGCGATGTGCCGGTTCCTGCATTGGCTCGACACGCATCGCGGGGAGACGGAGATCTCAGCGGCCGAGGCGCTGCTGGCGTTTCGCCAGGCGGTGCCGCTGTTCCGCGGCGAAAGCTTCCCCGCGATCTCCGGCGCCGGGGAACATGGCGCGATCATCCATTACCGCGTCACGCCCGAAAGCAACCGCGCCATCCGGGCCAACGAGGTCTATCTGATCGACTCCGGCGGGCAGTATCTGGACGGCACCACCGACATCACCCGCACCGTCTGGACCGGACCCGATGCGGCACCGGCGGATGTGCGGGCGCGGGTGACGGCGGTGATGAAAGGTCACATCGGGATTGCCTCGGCCGTGTTCCCGCAGGGCGTCGCGGGCGCGCATCTGGATGCGCTGGCGCGGCGGGCCCTGTGGGCGATGGGGCTGGATTACGATCACGGCACCGGCCATGGCGTGGGCAGCTATCTATCCGTCCATGAGGGGCCGGTCAGCATTTCCCGGGCGGCGCGCCCGGTGGCAATCGCGGAGGGCATGGTCCTGTCCGATGAGCCAGGCTTCTATCTGCCCGGTCATTACGGCATCCGGTTGGAGAACCTGCTGCTTGTCCGCGACGCCGAACTGCCCGCCGCGACCAAGCCGTTTCTGCGGTTCGAGACCCTGACCCTGGCGCCGTTCGATACCCGCCTGATCGATTCGGATTTGCTCGATCCGTGGGAGCGGGACTGGCTGAATGCCTATCATGCGCGGGTGCTGGCGGAGGTTGGGCCTGCGTTGCCGGCAGCGACCCAGGCCTGGCTGATGCAAGCCTGCCGACCGATTGGATGAGGTTTCACCGGTTCTCGATCGGGGCGATGGCCGCGACGATCTTGTCCGACGGTCCGCTGCTGCTGCCGGCCCCCGCGACCCTGTTCGAGGGCCCCGGCCCAGCCGCCATCGATGCCGCTCTGGCGGCGGCCGGGCAGCCGCTGGATCACATGCGGATCGAACAGAACTGCCTGCTGCTGGCGTTCGGCGGGAGGACGGTTCTGTTCGACAATGGGTTGGGCGCGGAGAAACCCTATGGCCCGGAAAGCGGCCGCTTGCCGGACAGTTTGCGGGCGGCCGGGGTGGACCCGGCGCGGATCGACGCGCTGGTGCTGACGCATGGGCATTCGGACCATTGCTGGGGCACGATGACGGCGGACGGGACGCCGGCTTTCCCCAACGCGGCGATCTATCTGGCTCAGGCGGAGCTGGATTACTGGACGTTCGATGCGCCCGACGACGCAGACCGGGACGGGTTCCGGCGGCAGGTGCTGGCGCTGCGGGAGCGGATCGTTGGGCTGGAGGATGGGGCGGCGTTTCTGCCGGGGGTACAGGCCTGGCTCACGCCCGGGCATACGCCAGGGCATATGGCGTATCTGTTCGACGGCGGCTGGTGTCTGACGGGGGATGTGGCGTTTCATGACCCCCTATCCTACGCGTTTCCGGAGGCACGGAGCGTCTATGACACCGATCAGGCGTTGGCGGTGACGACCCGCAAACGCTTGCTGGCCCGGCTCGCTGACGAGCGGCTGGCGGTCATCGGCTATCACCATCCCTGGCCGGGGCTGGGACGGGTGGAACGGGTCGGGGGCGCGTTTCGGTTTTTGGCGGATGGATGAAGCGCCGCTTAGAGCATGTCCGGTGCTTTCAGGCGCACCGGACATGCTCTAA
>CAIXEA010000094.1 GCA_903918315.1 uncultured Acetobacteraceae bacterium
CGCCTGACAAGCCGGCCCGCCCCCACCCCCCGCCGAACCGGGTTGGCGCGAAAACCGTGCTATGGCACGAACAGACCATGAACACGATCCGCCTCCCTCATCCGCCCGCCCCGCGCCACGCGCTTTTGGCGCAGCAAAACCCCATACGCCCTGAGCCGCCGCTCTGGGCCTCCAGCCTCAGCTCCAAACCGGTCTGGAGCGGCAAGCCAGCCGATCTGCGGCGGCCGCGGGAGGATACGGTCGTGCCGTTGTTCCCGGTGCTGGAGACCATCCTCGGCACCTGGGACCCCGGTCGGCATCCGCTCTATCGGATGGCGCCGCAACAGCCCATGCGCCGTGAGGCGGCGGCACCGCCTGGCCGCCTCCACCCGGGCACCACCGATAGCCGGCGGCTGTCGCGGCAATCGCCGCGCGGGTAGCATGCTGCCTGTCATTGAGGAGATCTGGGCATGGCCGAACGTCACATTGGGATCATTTTGCACGGCGCCACCGGGCGCATGGGCACCACACAGCATCTGCGCAACCTGCTCGCGATCCGGGCGGACGGCGGGTTGCGGCTGCGCAACGGCGACGATCTGATCCCGGATGTGCAGCTCGCGGGTCGCGATGGCGCGAAGCTGGCCGCGCTGGCGAAGGCGCATCATGTGGATCGTTGGACCACCGACCTGGACGCGGCGCTGGCGGATCCCGCCAATGCCATCTTCTTCGACTGCGCCATCACCGGCTACCGCGCGCCCTTCGCCCGCAAGGCGATCGCGGCCGGCAAGCATGTGTATCTGGAAAAGCCGATCGCCCCGTCGCTGGAGGAGGCGATGGCCCTGGCACGGCTGGCCGCCGAGGCGGGAGTGAAGAATGGCGTGATTCAGGACAAGGTGCATCTGCCGGGGCTGATGAAGCTGCGGATGCTCCGCGACGCCGGGTTTTTCGGCAAAATCCTGTCGGTGAAGGTGGAATTCGGCTGGTGGGTCTTCGATGGCCTGTTCCAGCCCTCCCAGCGCTCGAGCTGGAACTATCGCAAGGCTGAGGGCGGCGGCCTCGTGCTCGATATGTATGCACATTTTCGGTATATGCTCGACCGCGTCGTCGCACCCGTCACCCGGGTGTTATGCCGCACCGCGATCCAGACCCCGACCCGGGTGGATGAGCGTGGCAACCAATACACGGTTGATACGGATGATGCCGCCTACGCGCTGATGGAGCTGGAGGGCGGCATCATCGCGACCGTCATGAGCTCCTGGGCCAGCCGGTTGCGGCGCGACGACATGCTGCAAATCCAGATCGATGGGACCCATGGTTCGGCGGTCGCCGGCTTGCACGACTGCCGCACGCAGTCGTTGTTCAACACGCCCAAGCCGCCCTGGAACGCGGATGCCCGCCAGCCCATGAATTTTTACCATCAGTGGCAGGACGTGCCGGACAACATCGCCTACCGCCCGAGCTTCCGCGCCTGCTGGGAGGATTTCCTGCGCCACGTGGCGGAGGACGCGCCCTTCGTGCCGACCCTGCTGGAGGGGGCGAAGGCGGTGCAACTGGCGGAATTGGCCTATCGCAGCGATGCCGAGGGCCGCTGGCTGGAGGTCCCGCCGCTGACGTTATAGCGCGACGTTTCTCGGCCGGTCGCTCGCACGCGGCCGGCCCTGGGACCTGACCAGGGGCGCCAGGGTTCGTTCGGCATCCAGCACCCGCATCTCCGCATAGATGGCGCGGGTGATTTCGCTCGGCTGTAAGGCCATCCAGGCCTCGTCCGTGAACCGGCCGCGAACGCGGTCGTAAGCGTCCTGAAATACCAAATCGCGCATGGAGCACCCGTTTTTTTTTAGTTGAGGCCCGTCCGACCGCAGAGAACCGTGTCGCTAGCTAATCAATCTGTCCGGTTTATGTAGCTCATGATCTGTCCGCTTCGTTCGTGCTTTGTGCCGGGCCATGGCCCGGCACAAAGCGGCTGCGATGGAAGCGTGTCATGCGGCCTGTCTTTCCGTCTCGGTGA
>CAIXEA010000095.1 GCA_903918315.1 uncultured Acetobacteraceae bacterium
CCACAACCAGCGCCCAGTCGTCGTCCGTCATCCGTGTCAGCATGGTCGGCTCCCTGAAACCGACCTCCTATGAGTCAGACAACAGAGCGCGCCGGAATCCCCAAAAATGGCATATCAGGGATTCCGTCCACACGGCCTAAGGAATTCAGATGGTCCCTTACCTTTTCCGGATGGTTATGCGTGATACTCTATTGTCGATCGATAAACGAACAGCCGACGTCCGGAATGCTCCTGTGGGAGCACTGTCCGGGGAAACATCCACCGGACATGAGCGTCGAGCAGGAAACCCTGATGCCGCGACCAATCACCCGGCCCATTCCGCGGCACGCCCCGTAAGCACTCAGTAAAAACGCCGCAATGAATGAAAACAACGATGAATTAGAACGAAATCTTCTAATCGCACGCCTGCGATGCCCTATATGGCTTACTTAATAACAATATCGCGCCGCGATGGTTATCCAGGCGCATGGGCGCGAAGTCCGGAGGGAAAGACGCGCCTCTCCCCCCGGAAATCCCTGCCCGTCTTTATCGCATCAGCGGGCGATACTTGATGCGGTGCGGCTCGGTCGCATGCTCACCCAGGCGGCGGCGCTTATCCGCCTCATAGGCCTGGAAGTTGCCCTCAAACCATTCGACATGGCTGTCGCCCTCGAAGGCCAGGATATGGGTCGCGAGGCGATCGAGGAACCAGCGATCATGGCTGATCACCACCACGCAGCCGGCGAATTCCGCAAGCGCGTCTTCCAGCGCCCGCAGCGTATCGACGTCCAGATCGTTGGTCGGTTCGTCGAGCAGGATGACGTTGTGCTCAACCTTCAGCATCTTGGCCAGATGCACGCGGTTGCGCTCACCACCGGACAAGATGCCAACCCTCTTCTGCTGGTCGGAGCCTTTGAAGTTGAACGCGGCGACGTAAGCGCGAGACTGGATGGCGCGCTTGCCGATATAGATGACTTCTTCCCCGCCGGAGATTTCCTGCCAGACGTTGTTGTTGTCATCCAGGCTGTCGCGTGACTGATCGACATAGCCGAGCTTGACCGTCTCACCCACCCGCAAAGCGCCGGAATCCGGCACTTCCTGGCCGGTGATCATGCGGAACAGCGTGGTCTTGCCAGCGCCGTTCGGGCCGATGACGCCAACGATGCCGCCCGGGGGGAGTTTGAAGTTCAACCCCGCGATCAGTTCCGTGTCGCCGTAGCCTTTGCAGAGGTCCTCGGCCTCGATCACCACATTGCCCAGACGCGGGCCGGGCGGGATGACGATGTCGGCGACGCCGGCCACCAGTTCCTGCGACTTCTGCAGCATCTCCTCGTATTTCGCGATACGGGCGCGGCTTTTGGTCTGGCGCGCGCGGGGGGAGGCCGCGATCCACTCGGATTCCGCCGCCAAAGCACGCTGGCGGGCTGATTCCTCCTTTTCCTCCTGCTGCAGGCGCTTGCGCTTCTGTTGCAGCCAGGACGAGTAGTTGCCTTCGAACGGGTAGCCGCGCCCGCGCTCCAGTTCCAGGATCCAGGTGGTGACATTGTCCAGGAAGTAGCGGTCATGGGTGACGACCATGACGGTGCCGGTGTATTCGCGCAGGGTCTTTTCCAGCCAGGCCACGCTTTCCGCGTCCAGATGGTTGGTCGGTTCGTCGAGCAACAGCAGGTCCGGCTTTTCCAGCAGCAGCTTGCACAGCGCGACGCGGCGGCGCTCCCCGCCCGACAGGTTGGTCACCGCGGCATCGGCCGGCGGGCAACGCAGCGCGTCCAGCGCGATATCGACGCGGCGGCCGAGTTCCCAGCCATCCTCGGCGTCGATTTTTTCCTGCAGGTCGCCCTGCTCGACGAGAAGCTCGTTCATCTTCTCGTCGCTCATGGGTTCAGCGAACTCCATGGAGATTTCGTTGAACCGGTTGATCGCCGCCTTCAGATCGGCGAAGGCTTCCTCGACATTCTCACCCACGGTCTTGCCGGGATCGAGATAGGGTTCCTGCGACAGGTAGCCGACGGTGGCGCCGGGCGCGGCCCAGGCTTCGCCGCCATATTCGGTTTCCATGCCGGCCATGATCTTCATCAGCGTCGATTTACCGGCGCCGTTGACACCGAGCACGCCGATTTTCACGCCGGGGAGGAAGGAGAGGGTAATGCCCTTGAAGACCTCCCGCCCGCCGGGGAACGCCTTGGTCAGGTCTTTCATCACATAGACGTACTGGTAGCTGGCCATGGTCCCCTGCTTTCCGCTGTGGCCGGTGTTCTAGGGGCGCGGCCGGTCCGGCTCAAGTCCTGACACGCGGCGAAAAAAACAGGAGCGAAAAAGTTGGGGCGAAAAAGACAGGCAGCGGTAAGAGGTGATCCCGGCCCGCTCCTGGGCCGGGGTTGCTCCCGCGGGAGAGTCTGTTTGACCCAAGGCCCCAGCCTGTTCGCGATCAGCGATCTGCACCTGAATCACAAAGCCAACCGCGATATCGCGGAAGCCCTGTGCCCCGAAACGCCGCACGACTGGCTGGCGGTGGCGGGGGATGTATCGCACCGTCCGGACGAGCTGGTCGCCTTCCTCGCACGCCTGCGCGGCCGGTTTGCCCAGGTCCTGTGGACGCCGGGGAACCACGACCTCTGGAGCCGGGACGGCGATCCGCATCGCGGCGCGGCGCTCTATGACCATCTGGTCGCCCAGTGCCGCGCGCACGGCGTGCTCACCCCCGAAGATCCCTACCCCGTCTGGCCGGACGCCGCGGGGGGTATCGTCATCGCGCCGCTGTTCCTGCTCTACGACTACAGCCTGCGCCCGGTTGGGTTGACCAAGGCGGAGGCGATGCGCGACGCCGCCGCCGCACGGGTCATCTGTAATGACGAGGGCCTGCTGGCGCCGCATCCCTACCCCTCCCGCGAGGCATGGTGCGCCGATCGGCTGCGCCAGACCCGCGCGCGGCTGGATGCGGTGCCGGAGGATCGGCGCACCGTCCTGATTTCCCACTGGCCGCTGCACCCGGGGCCGCTGGCGCGGCTGCGCATCCCGGAATTCAGCCTGTGGTGCGGGACGCGGGAAACGGCGGATTGGCACACCCGGTACCGCGCCGTGGCCGCCGTGCATGGGCACCTGCATATCCCGATCACCGAAGAATACGACGGTGTGCGCCATGAGGAGGTATCGCTGGGCTACCCGCGGGAGCGGGCGGCGCGGACCCGCCCGGTCGCCTATGGTTTGCGGCGGATTTTGGTGCGCCCGGCAGGACTTGAACCCGCAACCTAGCGGTTATGAGCCGCCAGCTCTAACCAATTGAGCTACAGGCGCACCGTGCGCGGAATTTGGTCCGGCCAGCGCAAAGGTGCAAGCCGCGATGTATAACGCCCCGGATTTGCTTAACGATGTCGCTTCTGGCATACGCCCCGCGATTGTCATACTGGCGAGGAAGCGCGCATTCCCGCGCGATTCGCGCCAGTTTCAATAACTAAAGTCCACAAGAGGGAAACCCCGGATGCAATTGGCCCATATCTTGATCCTCGTCTGCGGATTGCTGGCGTTGATCTATGGCCTGGTTACCAGCAAGCAGGTTCTGGCGGCGGACGCCGGCAATGCCCGCATGCAGGAAATCGCGGCCGCCGTGCAGGAAGGCGCCCGCGCCTATCTGAACCGGCAGTACACCACCATCGGCATCGTCGGGGTGGTCATTTTCGTCATCCTCTTCGCGCTGCTTGGCATGAAGACGGCCATTGGCTTCGCCATCGGGGCGATCCTGTCCGCCGCCGCCGGCTATGTCGGGATGAACGTCTCGGTGCGCGCCAACGTGCGCACGGCGCAGGCGTCCCGCAAGGGCCTGGCGGCTGGCCTCGACATCGCCTTCAAGGCGGGCGCCATCACCGGCATGCTGGTGGTTGGCCTGGGCCTGCTGGGCGTTGCTGGTTACTATTTTGCCCTGACCGCCGGCATGGCGCCGGACGCGGACATCCGTCCGGTGCTTGAAGCCATGGTCGCGCTGGGCTTTGGCGGCTCGCTGATCTCCATCTTCGCGCGCCTCGGCGGCGGCATCTTCACCAAGGGCGCCGATGTGGGCGCCGATCTGGTGGGCAAGGTCGAAGCCGGAATTCCGGAAGATGACCCCCGCAACCCCGCCGTGATCGCCGACAACGTGGGCGACAACGTCGGTGACTGCGCCGGCATGGCGGCCGACTTGTTTGAGACCTATGCCGTGACCATCGTCGCCACCATGCTGCTGGCCGGCATCTTCTTCACCGGTGCGGCGCGGGAATCCATGCTTCTGCTGCCGCTCAGCATTTGCGGCATCTGCATCATCACCTCCATCGTCGGCACCTATTTCGTGAAGCTGGGCCCGGATAACGGGATCATGAAGGCGCTGTACAAGGGCCTGATCGTCACCGGCCTGCTGTCGGTTGTCGGCATCGCCGTGGTCATCTCGATGTCCATCGGCTTCAGCACGGAGATGAAGATCGAGGGCGGCGGCTCCACCAACGGCATGGCGCTGTTCATCTGCGGGCTCATCGGCCTCGCCGTGACCGGGCTGCTGGTTTGGATCACCGAATACTACACCGCGACCGAATACCGTCCGGTGCGCTCGATCGCGCAAAGCTCGACCACGGGTCACGGCACCAACGTGATTCAGGGGCTGGCGATCTCGATGGAGGCGACCGCGCTTCCCGCCATCGTGATCTGCGTCGGCATCATCGTCGCCTTCATGGAAGCCGGCCTGTTCGGCATCGCCATCGCCGCGACCACGATGCTTTCGCTGGCTGGCATGATCGTGGCGCTGGATGCCTATGGCCCGGTGACGGACAATGCCGGTGGCATCGCCGAGATGGCCGATCTGCCGAAGGACGTGCGCGTCACGACCGACGCGCTGGACGCGGTGGGCAACACCACCAAGGCCGTGACCAAGGGCTATGCGATCGGTTCCGCGGGCCTCGCCTCGCTGGTGCTGTTCGCGGCCTACACGCAGGATCTGGCGCATTACTTCCCGAACCTGAAGGTCGATTTCGCCCTTCAGAATCCCTATGTCGTGGTCGGTCTGATCATCGGCGGCCTGCTGCCGTATCTGTTCGCGGCGATGGGCATGACGGCGGTGGGACGCGCGGCCGGTTCGGTGGTGGTGGAAGTCCGCCGTCAGTTCCGGGAGATCCCGGGCATCATGGCCGGGACCGCCAAGCCGGAATACGGCAAGGCCGTGGACATGCTGACCAAGGCCGCGATCAAAGAGATGCTGCTGCCGTCGCTGCTGCCGATCGGCGCGCCGATCGCGCGGTGGATCCTGATCGATCTGGTGGCTGGCCGGGCAGCGGCGTTCGCGTCCTTGGGCGCGATGCTGCTGGGCACGATCGTGACGGGGCTGTTCGTCGCGATCTCCATGACCTCCGGTGGCGGTGCGTGGGATAACGCGAAGAAGTACATCGAAGAGGGCAACCATGGCGGCAAGGGCTCCGACGCGCACAAGGCGGCGGTAACCGGCGACACCGTCGGCGACCCGTACAAGGACACCGCCGGCCCGGCGGTGAACCCGATGATCAAGATCACCAACATCGTGGCGCTGCTGCTGCTGGCGATTTTGGCCGGGATGCTGAAGTAAGCTTCGCCCGCTCCGGCGGACGAACAGACGGCCCCGGGCGCGAGTCCGGGGCCGTTTTGTTTACCCCGCCAGCGACGCCAGCATCCCCCGCACCTCCGCCAACGCCCCGCCATCACCAAACCGGCGCAGGTGGCCCAGCATCGCCCCGGTCCGGTTCTGCAAAGCCGGGGCCACCAGCCCGCCGAACTTGCGGTCCATGTCGTCCCACGACATCGGGTTGCCCGGATGGCCCTTCGCCACCGGCACAAACGCCGACACCGCCCCGGCGGCGGTCTCGATCGCCATGGTGGCACAGGCGAAGCCCATCTGCGGATCGTGGCGCACGTCGATCTTGGACGCCGTGGCGGCAATGGCCGGCTCCAGCGTCCAGGGCTCCCGGAAATCGGCCGCCGAGGCGTCGCGCCCGTGCAGCGCCAGCGCCACGCAGTAGCGCAGATCGAATTTTCCCGCCAAAGGCGTAGCCGGGTGCCCATCGCCGCCGCCGGTCACCTTGACCGCCAGCGCCCCGACATCGGCGCGCACCGACCGCACAGCGCCCAGGTCCAACCCCTCCGCCAGCAGCACCTTGGCCGCGTCGATCGAGGGATGGATCAGATGGCACGCCGCATAGGGCTTGAAGCTGTTGCGCAGGATCCTCCAGTCGGAGAATGCGATCGGCGTGATCGCCAGCGATCCATCCTGAATCACCGCGTTATCCAGCCCCGCCCCCGGCTCCAGGATGCCGACCGCGCCGGTGAACCCACCGGCCGCGAGTTGCGCCGACAGGACGCCGTCCATCGCGGCCTTCCCGGCATGGAACGGCTTGGCCATGGTCCCGAATGACGCGGTCAGCCCGCTGGTCTGGGTCGCCGCCAGCGCCACCGCGTGCAACGCCCGCTCCGCATCCAGCCCCAGCAGGGCCGCCGCGGCCGCCGCCGCGCCGATGCGCCCGAACACCCCCGTGCCGTGCCAGCCGCGCGCCGTGGCGGCCTGGCCCAGGCCATGGCCGACGCGGGCGGCGACCTCGAAGCCGGTGACGAAGGCAGAGAGCATCGTGGCTTCGGAGGCCTCCGTCTCCTCCCCCAGCGCCAGCGTGGCCGCCCAGACGGGGGCGCTGGTATGGGTCACGGCATCGACATAGGTGTCATCGAAGTCGAGGCAATGGGCCAGCGTGCCGTTCGCCAGGGCCGCGAAGGGGGCCGCGGCGGTGCCACCGAACAGCAGGCTGGCGCGGCCGGTGCTGCGCCATTGCGCCACGGTCTGGCGCACGATGCGCCCGGCGGGTTCGTCCGCCGCGCCGATGGCCACGCCCATCCAGTCCGCCAGGCACAGGCGCGCGGCGTCCAGGACCTCCGGCGGCAAAGCCCGCGCGCGGGCGGCGGCGATGAACGTGCCAATGGCCGGACCGTTGCTCTGCATGGTGGCGTCTCCCCGCGGTGATGTTGGCCGGCAGCATGCGTCAGGCGCCGCGGATTGGAAACCGGCGCCGGATCGGTCTAGGGTCGCACCCATTGACCGGGAGGACCCCTCATGACCCCACCGCGCCCCCTCATCACCGGCCCCTCCGCCTGGATTGGCGCCGAACTGGCGCAGCGGCCGGAGACCTGGACCTACACACTCTCCGCCGCCGAGATCCAGGAGATCGAGGCCGCGATGGCCACCGTTCGGGGTCAGGATATCGCCCGCGTCACCCGCGCCGATTTCCCGTTGCCAAAACTCGGCCCGGTCCTGGATGGGCTGCGCCATGAGATCCTGAACGGGCGCGGCTTCGTGGTGCTGCGCGGGCTGCCGGTGACGGATCGCCCGATCGAAGACAGCGCCATGGCCTATTGGGGCATCGGCACGTATTTCGGTCACGCCCGGTCGCAGAATGCCAAGGGCCATGTGCTGGGGCATGTCCGGGACATGGGTCTCGCCACAACCGATCCGAATGTCCGCATCTATCAGACGACCGAGCGGCAGAATTTCCACACCGATTCGTGCGACATCGTCGGGCTGCTCTGCCTGAAGACCGCGCAATCGGGCGGGTTGTCGTCGCTCACCAGCTCCATGTCCGTCTACAACGCCATGGCCGAACGGCATCCCGATCTGGTACACCGCCTGTTCCAGCCCATGCCCACGGATCGCCGGGGGGAAGTGCCGTTCGGCAAGAAGCCGTGGTTCGAGCTGCCGATCTATAACGACTACGAGGGGTATCTGTCGGCGCTGTACGCGCCGCATTACGTGCGGTCGTCGCAGCGCTTCCCCGAGGCCCCGCGCCTCACCGATCAGGACATCGCCGCATTGGACTGTTTCGATCGGCTGGCGGAAGACACGACCCTGCGGCTGGACATGCAGCTCCAGCCCGGGGACATCCAGCTGGTTCACAACCACACCACGCTGCACGACCGCACCGCGTTCGTGGACTGGCCGGAACCGGATCGCAAACGGCACCTGCTGCGCCTGTGGCTCGCCGCGCCCGGGGCGCGGCCGCTGCCGGCGGGTTACGCCGAACGCTGGGGCAGCGTGACCATCGGCGATCGCGGTGGGATCATCTGTGAGGGAACCCGTCTGCACGCGCCGTTGGAAGCCGTTTGACAACACGGCTCTTGACATCTGAGCCCGTCCGTCCTTTTTACGCGTCCTGCCGTGTAGGGGCGTAGCTCAATTGGCTAGAGCGCCGGTCTCCAAAACCGGAGGTTGAGAGTTCGAGACCCTCCGCCCCTGCCAGCGCGGCTTTTTCGCCGCCTGGCGGAACGGCTTGTCACTCTAATTTGCTTGGTATCATCGTTCAGGAGTTAAGGCGGCGTGGCGTTCGAACCGGCGAAATTTGCCCGCGAAGTGCGGACCGAGGTGACCAAGGTCACCTGGCCGTCACGTAAGGAAACGCTGGTCACCACCGGTCTGGTGTTTGCCATGGCCGCTGTCACCGCCATCTTTTTCTTCGTGGTTGATCAAGTCATCGGCCTTGGCGTGCGTGCGCTCTTCGGCATGAGCATCTGAGAAGGTAAACAGGGATCATGGCCAAGCGTTGGTACGTCGTTCACGTCTACTCCGGCTTCGAAAAGAAGATCGCGCAGCAGATCAAGGACCAGGCAGTCCAGAACGGCCTCGGTGAGCAGTTCGAGGAAGTGCTGGTTCCCTCCGAAAACGTCGTCGAAGTCCGCCGCGGCCAGAAGGTCAGCAGCGAGCACAAATTCTTCCCTGGCTACGTGCTGGTGAAGATGGACCTGACCGACGATGCCTGGCATCTGGTCAAGAACACGCCCAAGGTCACCGGCTTCCTCGGCAGCAAGACCAAGCCGCAGCCGATCTCGGACGCGGAAGCGGATCGGATCCTGAAGCAGAACCAGGAAGGTGTGGAACGTCCGCGCCCCGCCATTCTGTTCGACATCGGGGAACAGGTGCGCGTCGCCGACGGCCCCTTCACCAGCTTCAATGGCACCGTGGAAGAAGTCGACGAAGAAAAGGGACGCCTCAAGGTCAGCGTTTCCATCTTCGGCCGCTCGACGCCGGTGGAACTGGAATACAGCCAGGTCGAAAAGGTCTGATCTGGCGGGGCACCGTCGCGTGCCCCGTTGATCACAATCAACCCCTCGGTCCCGTTCCCGTGCTAACCTGACAGCGTCAGGCGGGGCTTGATGCCCCGTACCTGGCCCAATCAGGTCGTGGGACACCATCCACATGCAGACCGAGGAAACACCGCTCCCCCTATCCGCCACGCAGCTCTACCGCGCGGCGGATCTATCCGGCCTCGCCTTCGAAACCACCGCCCAGCTGGAGCCCACCGATCGGCTGGCCGGGCAGGATCGGGCACGGGACGCGATGCGCCTGGGCACCCGTATCGGCGCCCCGGGCTTCAACATTTTCGCCATCGGGTCGAGCGGGGCGCGAATCCAGCGCTCCATCCGCGCCCTGCTGGCCGATGCCGCGGCGGACCGGACGACGGCCTCCGACTGGGTCTACGTCAACAACTTCGCCGCACCGCACCGGCCCGCCGCCATCCGCCTGCCACGCGGATCCGCGCGGCTGTTTCAGCAGACCATGCACCATATGATCGACGACCTGAAGGCCGCGCTGCCAGGCGTCTTCGAAAGCGAGGCCTATCAGGCCCGCCGGGCCGCGATCGACGAAACCATTCGGAGCAAGGGCGACGCCGCCTTCTCCGCCCTGCGGGACAAGGCCGGATCGCGCGACATCATCATCCTGCGCACCCCGACCGGGTTCGCCCTGGCGCCCGCCAAGAATGGGGAGGTCGTGCCGCCGGAAACATTCAACGCCTGGCCGGACGAACAACGCCACGCGGTCGAAGCGGCCATCAAGGATCTGGAACACGATCTGGAACAAACGCTGCGCGGCCTGCCCCGCCTGGACAAGGAGCGCCGGGACGCGATCCGCGCCCTCGACCAGGAAACCGCGCGCTTTGCCGTGGGCCAGTCGATCGATGAGGCGCGGGGACGCCTCACCACGCTGCCCATGGTGCTGGCCCATCTCGACGCCGTGCGCGAAGACCTGGTGCAGAACGCGCACCTGTTCACCGCCCCCCAGCCTGGCCCCGAGGAACCGGCGATCCGGCCCGCATCGGGAACCCCGTTCGACCGCTATGAGGTCAACGTCTTCGTCAACCAGGACGACGCCAACGCCGCACCGGTCATCGATGAGGCGCATCCGACGCTCAGTAATCTGGTGGGCCGGATCGAGCATCTGGCGGAACAAGGCGCGCTGGTCACCAACTTCCGCCTGATCCGCGCGGGATCGCTGCACAAGGCCAACGGCGGCATCCTGATGGTCGACGCCCGCAACCTGCTGATGGAACCGCTCAGCTGGCCAGCCCTGAAACGCGCCTTGTCCCGACGCAACGTCGTGATCGAAGACGCCGCACGGCTGCTCGGCTTCTCCACCATTCTGTCCCTGGAGCCGGACCCCATCCCGCTCGACGTCAAGCTTGTGCTCTACGGTGACCGCTCCCTCTATTACCTGCTGGCCGCGGTTGATCCGGATTTCTCACAATATTTCAAGGTTTTGGCTGATTTTGACGATGACACCCCGCGGTCTGCCGAAGGCGAAGCGATGTTCGCCGGGCAGATCGCCGCCATCGCCAGCCGCGAAGCGCTGCCGCCCCTCGACCGCGGCGCCGTGGGACGGGTGATCGAACAGGCCTCACGCGCCGCCGAAGACGCCAACAAGCTTACCCTCGCCACCGAGACCATTCGCGACCTGCTGGTGGAGGCCGCGTATTGGGCGGTGGAAGCCGGGCGGACCATCGTCAGCCGCCCTGACGTCGACCGCGCGATCCATGAGCAGATCCGGCGCGCCGCCCGCATCCGGGAGTGGTCCGCTGAGATGATCCTGCGTGAGATCGCGCTGATCGACACCAGCGGATCCCGCGTCGGGCAGATCAACGGCCTGAGCGTCATGAGCTAGGGCGGCTTCGCGTTTGGCCGTCCAACCCGGATCACCTGCCGGGTGCATCCCGGGACCGGACGGATCCTGGATATCGAACGGGAAGTCGAGCTGGGCGGCCCGCTGCATTCGAAAGGCGTGCTGATCCTTTCGGGCTTTCTCGCCGGCCGCTATGCCCTGGACGCCCCCATTTCCCTCGCCGCCAGCCTTGTGTTCGAACAATCCTATGGCGGCGTGGACGGCGACAGCGCGTCATCGACCGAGCTTTATGCCCTTCTGTCGGCCTTGGCGGAGGTCCCGTTGCGCCAGGACCTCGCGGTGACCGGTTCCGTCAACCAGCATGGCGAGGTGCAGGCGATTGGCGGGGTCAACGACAAGATCGAGGGCTATTTCGAGATCTGCCAGGCCCGCGGCCTGACCGGCACCCAGGGCGTGATGATCCCCGCGTCGAACGTGCAGCATCTGATGCTGCGCCAGGACGTGGTCGCTGCCTGCGCCGCCGGGCAATTCGCGGTGTACCCGATCAAAACCATCGACCAGGGGATCACCCTGCTGACCGGTCAGCCAGCCGCCGACATTCACCGCAAAGTCGAAGATCGGCTGCGCCTGTTCGCCAAGTCACGCCGAAACCAGAACGCGCAGGCCGCACGGTCAGCCGAGGAGCAGGCCTGATGCCCGATCATCGCCGGCTCCTCGTCACCCTGCAGCACGGCACCGCCGAGTCCGACACCATCCGTCAGGCTGGGGCCGTCGCGCGGCTGTTGGGCCTGGACATGCTGGGGATCTTCGTGGAGGACGAAGCGATCCACAGCCTCGCGTCATTCCCGTTCGCGCGGGAATTGCGGTTGCCGTCGCATCAATGGCACCCGATCGACCCCGCGCACGTCGTCACGGCGTTCCAGGCGGCGGCCGCGGCGGCGCAGCGGCGGTTGACCAGCATCACCCAAACCCTGGGCGTGAACTGCGGCTTCACCGTCCGGCGCGGCGATCCCGCTGGCGTGGTGACGGAGATACTGTGTGCGGGGGACATCATCGTCCTCTCTGAACCCCGGGCACCGAGTGAGGCACTGACCCACTCATTTCTGCGCGCCTGGCAGACCGCGTCCCGGTCGGGTGCCAGCCTGTTGTTGCTGCCGCCCGGCGCGGCACGCCAGGACGGGCCCGTCATCGCGCTGGCGCAAGCCAGTCAGCGCGCCTTGGCAACCGCCGCCCATGTCGCGCGCATCGCGCACGAACCGCTGACATTGCTCGGGCCAGAAACCGCGTTTCCCGAGACCCCGCCGCCCCGGCCGCGGTTCCGCCCCCTCACGGGTTTCACGGATAGCGCGCTGCGCTTTGCCCTGGCCGACATGCGGGAGCGGATTTTGGTGCTGGATCGTGACGGGTTGACGGATGAGCAGGAAGCGGTCCTGCTGCGCGTCGCGGCCTCCCGCGGGACGCCGGTGTTGCTGGTGGGGCCGCCAGCCGATCAGGCGGGCTGACCAAGCGTCAGGCTGACCGGCAGGCGATCGCGGCGCCGCGGCGGCCCGCCGAACAGGATCTGCGCCACCCCGGCGCTGAAACCGATGACCACCCCGAACTGCCAGGCCCGGTCGTAAGATCCCAGCGCGTCGTAGATCAGCCCGCCGCCCCAGGCGCCCAGGAACGACCCGGTCTGGTGCACCACGAAGGAAATGCCCAGCAGCGTCGCCATGTAGCGGGTGCCGAACATCTCCGCCACCAGCCCGCTGGTCAGCGGGATCACCCCCAGCCACAGCATGCCCATGGTCGTGGCGAAGACCAGCGTGGACGTGGGTGTCGGCGGGGTGACGAAGAACGCCGCCACCACGATCGCGCGAAGAATATAAAGGATGCCCAGCAGGCGGTATTTGGGGAACTTCCCGCCGAGCCAGCCGGCGACGTACGAGCCCAGGATATTGACCGCGCCGATGATCGCCAGGGCCTCCGCGCTCAGCATGGGATCAAGGCCGCAGATCGTCAGGTAGTTGGGCAGATGCGTGGTCAGGAAGATCAGCTGCAACCCGCAGACGAAATAGCAGCCCGACATCACCAGGAAGCCGCGATGGCGGACGGCCTGGCCCAGGACCTCGGTCATACTGGCCTTGCTGCCGGTGGGGCGCGGCAAATGATCCGCTCCGCCGGCCATGAAGGCGACCGGGATCAGCGCCACCGCCAGAACCACGAACAGCATGACCGCGATGCGCCAGTCCTGGCGCGCCAGGATCGACTGCACCGACATCGCCACCACCGGCGTGCCCATGGATCCCACGGCGGACACGATGCCCAGCATCAGGCTGCGCTTGCCCTCCGGCACCGCGCGGGCGCAGGCGGTCATGGCGAGGGAGGAGGCGTTGCAGGCCATCGCCACGCCAATCAGGCTGCCGGACACCGCAAGGCCCACCGCCCCGGTGGCGAAGGCCATCATGATGACACCCGCGAGATAGACCACCCCGCCGCACACCATCACCCGCCGCAAGCCATACTTGTCGGCGATCATGCTGACCGGGAATTGCGACAGGCCCCAGACCGCGTTCTGCACCGCGATGGCGAAGGTGAACTGCGCCGCCGACAGGGACAGGTCGTGAGTCACCGGAGTCAGGAACAGGGACAGGCTCTGACGGATGCCCATGCTCAGGGCCATCATCAGAGCCGCGCCAATGAGGATCGAGCGGTTAAGCCGGCTCATCGGGCCCCCCTCCGGAACGTGATTAATCGGCCTGGCTGCCGATCGGCGCCTGTTTGACCGGGTTCGGGATGTGCAGGAACAACGCGCAGACGATCGCGGCCATCAGCCCGAGCGCGCCCAGACCATAGAGCCCGTATTCATAGCTGCCGGTGTAGTCCTTGATCACGCCGACATACCAGGGTCCGAAGAAGCCCCCGAGATTGCCGATGGAGTTGATCCAGGCCAGCGCTGCCGCGGCCGCCGTACCCGTCATGAACATCGGCGGCATGGCCCAGAACGGACCCTTGGAGCCATAGAAACCGGTCGCCGCGATCGACATCCCAACCAGTGCCCACCAGGAGCCGAGCGTCTTGCCGGCGATGATCAGGCCGACGGTCGACAGAATGCAGGCCACCAGCAAAACCCAGCGGCGATCATTGGTACGGTCGGAGATATAGCCCATCCCGACCAGCCCCAACGCGCCGAAGATATAGGGCACCATCGTCAGCCAGCCCACGGTCATGTTGTCCGACACGCCCAGCGATTTGATGATCTGCGGGATGAAGAACAGCATGCCCAGGCTGGCGGTCACGATGCCAAAGTAGTTCAGCGCCAGCAGCAGCACCTTCGGGTCGAACATGCCCTGCACGAAGGTGAATTTCTTCACCGACTCCTTGGCCTTGCGCTCGGCACTAAGGGTGGTGCTGAGCCAGTCCTTTTCCTCCCGCGTCAGGAAGGAGGCTTGCTCCGGCGTATCGGTCATCACGAACAAGGTCAGCAAGCCGATCAGAACGGTCGGCACGGCTTCGGCGATATACATCACCTGCCAGCCATGCAGGCCCAGCCACCCGTCAAGGCCCAGAAGGGCGGTCGAAATGGGGGAACCCGCCGCCACCGCGATGGGCAGACCAACCAGGAAGCCCGACATGATGCGGGCATGATGGTAGGTCGGGAACCAATAGGTGAAAAAAAGCAGGATGCCCGGGAAGAAGCCCGCCTCGGCGGAGCCCAGCAGAAAGCGCACCACGCCAAAGCTGGTGGGGCCCACGACCATGGCGGTGCAACCGGCGAGAATGCCCCAGGAAATCATGATGCGCGCGATCCAGAGCCGCGCGCCGACCTTTTCCATGATGACGTTGCTGGGAACTTCGAACAGGAAGTAGCCCCAATAAAACGTACCAAGCCAGAAGCCGTACTCGGTGGCGGAAATATGCAGATCCCCGCGCATGGTCAGCGCCGCGAAGCTGACATTGATGCGATCCACGTAAGCGAGGAAATAGCTGAGCACGGCAAACGGCAGCAGGCGGATATAGATCTTCCGCATGGCCGATTTTTCGACGGCTTGGTTCAAGTTTGCCTCCGGCAAATCCCAGGGAAATCGGGATTTTGTTTGGTTTATTGAAACCCGACTGTAGGCGACGCCAGGGGCGCCCGGCAATGCCGGTTCAGGCCTGTTTCATGCGATCGCGCGATAAACCGGTGGTTTCGCCAGCACCGCGACCGCCATCCCGGCCGCCGCGAGCGTTGCGCAGGTGATTAAAGATAAATCGTAGGTGCCGGACCAATCCCGTAACGCCCCCGACAGCACCGGACCCGCCGCCTGCGCCAGCACCTGCACCGACAAAGCCAGGCCGCGAATCGCGCCATAGCTTTTGCGCCCATAATAGTCGGCCCAGGCGATGGGCAGCATGGTCAGCAGCCCGCCGATGCCCAGCCCGAAAAAGCCCGCCGCGGCGTAAGCCCGCGGGGCGGCATGCACCGACAGCATCAGCGCCGTCCCCAGGCTCAGCAGCCCGCCCACCATCGCCAGACGCAACCGGATCGGCACCCACCGCGGCACCAGCCCGAAGCACAAGGTCGCCACCCCCGAAAGAACCGAGAACGAGCTGACCACCGTCGCCGCCACCGCCGGCGACAGGCCGCGTTCAATCAGGAACGGCGCCTGATGCAGGCTGACCCCGGCCTGCACGGGGTAGACCAGCAGGGTGAACAGCGACAGGACCCAGAACGCCGGCGTGCGCAGCGCCTGCGCCCGGGTGAACGAAAGATCACTCACCGGTTCGGCATCGGCCGGAGGGTTCCGGCGATCCGGGACCAGGCCCACATCCTCCGGCTTACCCACCAGCAGGACGGAGACCGGGATCAGCCCGATCAACACCACCGCCGCGCCAACCGCCAGCCAGCCGGCGCGCCATCCGCCGCCCGCCATCGCCGCCTGCGCGATCAGCGGCATGGTCACCAACCCAATCATCCCCCCCATGGTGGCGATGGAGGTGGCCAGCGCGCGCCTGGCGACGAACCAATTGCTCACCGCCCCATAGATGCCCAGGTCGAACGGACCGGCGAAGTTCATCCGCGCCACGCAGAACAGCAGGTAGAACATCGGCAGGGAGGCCGTGAGCGATAGCAGCGCGTTGGACAGCCCGGTCAGCAGGATCACGCTGCAAAGCACCAGCCGCGCCCCGCTATGGTCCAGATAACGCCCCAGCCGCGGGGAAACGATCGCCGCCAGAATGCCGCCCAGCGACACCGCGCCGGAAATGGCGGTGCGGGACCACCCGAACTCCGTCGTCATCGGGGACACGAACACCGACAGCGTCGCCACCGCGCCGCCCTGGCGGGACATGCCGGCGCAACATACGCACACCAGCACCACCCAGCCGTAATAGAAGGGCAAACGCGGGATCAGCCAGCGGGGCACGGTGTTCATGCGATTTGTCATACACCAGGGCTCGCAAAAGACGAGCCCGCACCGGGACAGCGGCCTCAGTCCGCCCGGAACGCCGCCGCGACCGCGGCCCGCAACGCCGGCAGGGCCTCAGCCTCGAACCAGGGGTTCTTCCGCTCCCACGCGGTGGTGCGCCAGGACGGATGCGGCAGGGGAAAGCGGTGCGGCAGATAATCGCGAAAAGCCCGCACACGCGCGGTCATCGGGCCACGCCCCCAGGCGTCGATCTGGGCATAGGACCCCACCAGCAGCGTCAGCCGTATCCCGGGCATCAGGCCCAGCAACCGTCCCCGCCACAACGGCGCACATTCCTTGCGCGGCGGTGCGTCCCCGCCATTCGCGATCCGGCCCGGATAGCAAAACCCCATCGGCAGGATGGCGATGCGGCCTTCGTCATAGAATGCGTCGTGGTCCATTCCCAGCCAGCGGCGCAGCCGATCGCCGGAGGGGTCATTCCAGGGGATGCCGGTTTCATGGACCTTGGTGCCCGGCGCCTGACCGGCGATCAGAATCCGTGCGGTCGTGGACACCCGGATGACGGGCCGGGGGCCGAGCGGCAGCACGGCCGCACAGACGCGGCAGGCCCGCGCCTCCGCCGCCGCCGCTTGCAGGCGGGCTTCAGGTGATGATGCCACGTTTGCGTAATTCATCGATCACCCGCCGCGCCAGTTCCTCCGGCGTCCCCTCCAGAGTCGGTAGATGTATTTCCGGATCGATCGGCTGCTCATACGGAGCATCGATGCCGGTGAAATTACGGAGCTGGCCCGCATCCGCCTTTTGATAAAGGCCCTTGGGATCACGCCGGCGGCATTCATCCACGGGCGTATCGACATGAATTTCGATGAACTCGCCCTCTTCGACCCGATCCCGGGCCAGCACGCGTTCATTCCGATAAGGTGAGATGAACGAGACCAGCACGATCAACCCGGCTTCCACGAACAGTTTTGACACCTCGGCGATGCGGCGAATGTTCTCCACCCGGTCCGCTTCCGAAAAGCCGAGATCCCGGTTCAACCCGTGCCGCACATTGTCGCCATCCAGCGTCATGCTGTGGCGGCCCATCGCCAGCAGTTGCTTTTCCACCAGATTGGCAATGGTGGATTTGCCGGCCCCCGACAGGCCGGTGAACCAGAGAACCGCTGGCTTCTGGCCGTTCAGCCGCGCCCGGGCCTGCTTGTCCACATCCAGACGGTGCCAATAGATATCGGTGCGGCTGGCGCGGCTGGCGGTCACCATGCCGGCCCCGACCGTGTTGCGGGTCAGCCGATCGATCAGAATGAAACCGCCGAGGGTCCGGCTGTCGGCGTAGGGTTCGCAGGCCACCGGATGCGATAACGAAATCGTCACACGGCCGATTTCGTTCAGGGCCAGTTCCCGAATGGGCACCTCTTCCAACGTATCGACGTCGAGCCGGGATGCGATGTCGGTGATGGTGCCAACAACGGATTTCGTGCCCAGCATGAACTGATACGCCCGGCCGCGATAAAGCGGCGTCTCATCCATCCATACCACCCATCCGCTCACCTGATCCGCCAGGATGGGCCGTGGCGCCGCGGCGAGCACATCGCCGCGGGACACATCGATGTCCCGGTCGAGCACCAGAGTGACCGGCTCCGCCCGGGTGGCTTCCGTCCGGTCTCCGCCCATGGTCACGATGCGCGCGATGCGGGCTTCGATGCCGGAGGTCGTATTGATCACGGTATCACCAGGCCGCAGCACGCCCGCTTCGATCGTTCCGGCATAACCACGGAAGGTATGATCCGGCCGGTTCACGTACTGGACTGGCATCCGGAACGGCTCATCGCCCCGGCGCCGCGTGGGTTCCGCGGCTTCCAGCGCCGCGAGCAGCGTCATGCCGGAATACCAAGGCATTGTGCTGCTGGGGCGCGTGACATTGTCCCCGTCACGGGCACAGAGCGGGATCGCCGTCACCGACAAGGGACCGAGGCGATCCAGCAGGGCGTTGAAATCGGCGCTGATCCGGTCGAACACCGCCTGATCATAACCGACCAGATCCATCTTGTTCACCGCCAGGATCACGTCGCGGATACCGAGCAAGGATACGATCGCGGCATGGCGGCGGGTCTGCACCAACAACCCTTTGCGCGCGTCGATCAGTAAAATGGCGACGTCCGAATTCGACGCACCGGTGACCATGTTGCGCGTGTATTGCTGATGACCGGGCGAGTCCGCGAGGATGAAGCGGCGGTGTTCGGTTTCGAAGAAGCGGTAGGCAACGTCGATCGTCACCCCCTGCTCCCGCTCCGCGGCCAGGCCATCGACCAGCAGCGCGTAGTCCACGCCACCTTCGACAGTGCCGAAGCGGCGGGAGTCACGCTCCAGCGCCAGCATGACGTCGTCGGGAATTCCGCCGCATTCGAACAGCAGCCGCCCGATCAGCGTGGATTTGCCGTCATCGACGCTGCCGCAGGTCAGCACACGCAACAGGGAAGCGGGCATCAGAAATAACCCTCCCGCTTTTTCTGTTCCATCGAGGAGTCCTGATCCTGATCGATCAGCCGCCCGGCCCGTTCGGATACGCGGGTCGATCGCATTTCGGCAACGATGGCGTCCAGCGTCATGGCATCGGACTCCACGGCCGCCGAGAGCGGATAGCAGCCGAGGGAGCGAAACCGGACAAGCCGGGTGACCGGCTGCTCATCCGGCAGAAAGCGCATCCGTTCGTCATCCACAACAATAATCTGCCCGTCCCGCATCACCGTCGGGCGCGGCGCCGCGAAATACAGCGGGACGACATCGATTTCTTCCGCCAGGATATAGGACCAGACATCCAGTTCCGTCCAATTCGACAATGGAAAGGCCCGCAACGTCTCACCCGGGGCGAGATTGCCATTATATAAATTCCACAGTTCCGGTCTCTGACGTTTTGGCTCCCAGCTATGGCCGGGGCCGCGGACCGAGAATATACGCTCCTTCGCGCGGGACCGTTCTTCGTCGCGCCGCGCCCCGCCGATGGCGAAATCGTATTTGCCATCGGTCAGCGCCTGCTTGAGCGCGTCGGTCTTCATCACCTGGGTATAGGCGCTGCCATGATCAAAAGGATTGATTCCGTCGCGCAGACCATCGGGATTGGTATGGACGTGCAAATCGCAGCCGAAGCGTTCAACCGTGGTGTCCCGGAATGCAATCATATCCCGGATATTTCCATGTTGTATCGATATGCAGCAAGGGAAAGGGCAGATTCGCCGGAAAGAACGCCTTCCGGGCGAGATGGAGCAGCACCGAGGAGTCCTTGCCGATGGAATACAGCAGAACAGGCTTGCTCGCCTGCGCCGCGACTTCGCGCAGGATGTGAATGCTTTCGGCTTCGAGGGCCTGCAGATGGGCCGGGCGCGCGGTCATAAGCTGTTCATCCTGTCCGGTCGGAGCATGGTCCGCGATTACACGCCCAGCCCATCGATCGGCAGTGCGAAACCGTCAACCCAGAGTATCGGTGAAATGCTTGAATCAGCCGATCACATTTATATGCACCGCACGGTGTAAGTCGGCTCCAGCGCGGCGACAATTGCCGCCGCGTGGTTGGAATCACGGGCTTCCACCATCACTTCCAGCTCTGCCGCCTGGACGGATGACGCGGCGAACAGCCGCTGATGCGATACTTCGATGATATTGCCGCCGCTGTCACCGATTTTGCCGGCGATATCCGCCAGGACGCCGGGGCGGTCGGGAATTTGCAGGTGCAGCCGTAACAGGCGGCCGTCGCGCAGCAGGTTGCGCAGCAGCACATTGGACAGGATGCGTGCGTCGATATTGCCGCCGGTGACGGCGACACCGACCTTCTTGCCGCGGAAGCGTTCGGGGAAGGTCAACAGCGCGGCGACACCGGCGGCCCCGGCCCCTTCGACGACCGTTTTGGCCCCTTCGGCGAGCAGGCCAATCGCTTCCTCGATCGCGCGTTCGGGCACGACCAGCAGATCGGTCAGGCGGCGGCGGACGATGTCGAACGGCAATTCGCCAATATCGCGGACCGCGATGCCCTCCGCGATGGTGGGCCCGCCGACGGAGACCGCCCGCCCGGCCAGCCGCTGCGCCATGGCGGCATAGGCTTCCACTTCCACGCCGTAGATCGCAATCCCGGGCTTGATGGCGGTCGCGGCGACCAGGCAGCCGGCCAACAGGCCCCCGCCCCCGACGGGGATCACAATGGCGTCAAGATCGGAATAGTCGGCCAGAAGCTCCAGCGCCAGGGTGCCCTGACCGGCGATGATGCCGGGATCGTCATAGGGATGCACGAAGACAAGCTGGCGCTCCTGCGCCAATTGCGTGGCATGCGCCGCGGCCTCGGCCAGGGTTTCCCCATGCAGCACGACCTCCGCCCCCCAGGCGGCGGTCCGCGTGACTTTGGTCGAGGGGGTGAATTTCGGCATCACGATCATCGCGCGCACACCCAGCAACTGGGCATGGCGGGCGACCGCTTGGGCGTGATTGCCGGCGGAGACGCAAATCACGCCGCGCGCCCGTTCGCCTTCCGACAGCAGCGCCAGCCGGTTGGCGGCACCGCGTTCCTTGAACGCGCCGGTCACTTGCAGATGATCGAGCTTGAGCACCACCTCCGTCCCCGCCGCCTTGGACACGGCGTGGCTCGGCAGAGAGGGGGTGCGCAGGACGCGGCCGGCGATCCGCCCGGCCGCCGCTTCGACGTCGGCCAGCGTGATCATATGCCGACCGCCTTATATGAACTTGATGCCGAGAATTTCGTACGACCGGTCGCCGCCGGGCGCGGGCACCGACACGGTGTCACCGACCTTTTTGCCGATCAACGCCTTGGCGAGGGGGGACGAAAGCGACAGGCGCGCGTATTTGATGTCGGCCTCATGCACGCCGACGATCTGATAGGTGGCTTCCTTTTCGGTCTCCTCATCGACCAGATGCACATGCGCGCCAAACTTGACGTGATCGCCGGTCAAAGTGGACGGGTCGATGACCTCAGCGGCCGAAACGATGACCTCCAGCTCTTCGATGCGGCCTTCGATGAAGGATTGGCGTTCGCGGGCGGCGTGGTATTCGGCGTTTTCCGACAGATCGCCATGCGCGCGCGCTTCGGCGATCGCGCGGATCACCGCCGGGCGTTCCTGCGAACGCAGCACACGCAATTCGTCTTCCAACCGCTGCAGACCGGGGGCGGTCATCGGAAACTTCTGCACGCTAAGGTCCTTCGATCATCAAGGTCGAGAATAAGAGGGTCAGCCAAGCACCGCGTCCGCGCAAGGGGAAAAGTGCCCCCACCGCGGTGCCCAGCCTAGAACGAATGGCGAAAATAGGACTGCAAGGGCGCGACTTCAAGCGTTCCCGCCCGCAAAGCCGCGATTGCATGCACCGCCGCCCGCGCGCCGGCGAAGGTCGTGTAGTGCGGCACGCCATGCGTCAACGCCCCGCGGCGGATGGTGAAGCTGTCCGCGACCGATTGCGGGGTGGAGGCGGTGTTGATCACCAGCTGGACCTCCCCCGACTTGATGGCGTCCACGCAATGCGGCCGGCCTTCCAGCACCTTGTTGACGACGGTAACGGGCAGGCCCGCATCCTTGATGCGTGCGGCGGTGCCGCGCGTGGCCAGGATGGTGAAGCCCATGTCGATCAGGCGGCGGGCCAAGGGCGCCAGGCCCTTCTTGTCGGTCTCCTTCACCGACAGGAACACCGCACCCTTTGTCGGCAGGACCACGCCGGCGCCGAGCTGCGCCTTCAGGAAAGCCCGCTCGAAGCTGGAATCCAGGCCCATCACCTCCCCGGTGGAGCGCATTTCCGGGCCGAGGATGGTGTCCACGCCCGGGAAGCGGGCGAAGGGGAACACCGCTTCCTTCACCGCCACATGCGGCGCGATGGAGTCATCGTCCAGATTGAACTGCGCCAGCTTGGCGCCGGCCATCACGAGGGCGCCGATCTTGGCAACGGCGACGCCGGTGGCCTTGGCGACGAAGGGAACGGTGCGGGAGGCGCGCGGATTCACCTCCAGCACATAGATCGTGTCGTCCTTGATCGCGTATTGCACGTTCATCAGCCCGACGACGCCCAGCGCCTTGGCCATCGCCTCGGTCTCGGCCTTCAGCTCGGTGACCATCAGCGGCGACAGGGTGTAGGGCGGCAGCGAGCACGCGGAATCACCGGAATGGATGCCCGCTTCCTCGATATGCTCCATCACGCCGGCGACATAGACGGCGTCACCGTCGCAGATGCAGTCCACATCCACCTCGATCGCATCGTTCAGGTAGCGGTCGATCAGCACGGGGTTGTCGCCCGACACCTGGACCGCTTCGCGCATGTAGCGGTGCAGGCCCTGGCGGTCATAGACGATTTCCATCGCCCGCCCGCCCAGCACGTAGCTGGGGCGGATGACGACGGGGTATCCGATCCGCTCGGTGATGGTCTCGGCTTCTTCGGCGGTGCGGGCGATGCCGTTTTCCGGCTGCAACAGGCCGAGGCGGTGCAGCAGTTGCTGGAACCGCTCCCGGTCCTCGGCAACGTCGATCGCATCGGCGCTGGTGCCGAGGATGGGGATGCCGGCTTCCGACAGCGCCTGCGACAATTTCAGCGGCGTCTGGCCGCCATACTGCACGATGCAGCCCAGCAAGGTGCCGTTCTGCTGTTCGCGGCGGATCAAGGCGATCACGTCCTCGGCCGTCAGCGGTTCGAAATACAGGCGGTCGGAGGTGTCGTAGTCGGTGCTCACGGTTTCCGGGTTGCAGTTGACCATGATGGTCTCGAACCCGGCTTCCTTCAGCGCATAGGCGGCGTGGACGCAGCAATAGTCGAACTCGATGCCCTGACCGATCCGGTTCGGGCCACCGCCGAGGATGATGATCTTCTGCCGATCGGTCGGGTCGGACTCGCAGACCGGGGCGCCGTAGCCGCCCTCGAACGTCGAATACATGTAAGGGGTGGTGGAGGCGAATTCGGCGGCGCAGGTGTCGATCCGCTTGTAGACGGCGACAACGCCGAGCGCGATGCGGGCGGCGGAGACACTGGCTTCAGTCCGATTGGTGAGCTTTGCCAGCGTCTTGTCGGCGAAGCCCAAGGCCTTGAGGCGGCGCAGCGCACCGGCTTCGGTCGGGATGCCATGCGCCTTCACCGCCCGTTCGGCGGCGATGATGCTTTCGAGCTGGCGCAGGTACCAGGGATCGAACTTGCAGGCGTCGTGGATGTCTTCCACCGACAGGCCGGCACGCAGCGCCTGCGCCGCCATCAGGATGCGGTTCGGTGTGGGGGTGGACAGCGCGGCGCGGAAGGCATCGGGCGTGCCGTCGCCAGGCGCTTCGACCTCATCGAGGCCGGACAACCCGATCTCCATGCTCCGCAGCCCCTTCTGCAGAGCCTCCGCGAAGGATCTGCCAATGGCCATGGCTTCGCCGACGGACTTCATCGAGGTCGTCAGCAGGGCCGGCGTGCCGGGAAATTTCTCAAACGTGAAGCGCGGGATTTTGACCACGACATAGTCGATGGTGGGCTCGAAGCTGGCGGGCGTGACCATGGTGATGTCATTGGTCAGCTCGTCCAGCGTGTAGCCCACGGCCAGCTTGGCGGCGATCTTGGCGATCGGGAAGCCGGTGGCTTTGGACGCCAGGGCCGAGGACCGCGACACACGCGGGTTCATCTCGATCACCACCATGCGCCCATCGGCCGGGTTCAGGCCGAACTGCACGTTGGAACCGCCGGTATCGACGCCAATCTTGCGCAGGCAGGCGATCGAGGCGTCGCGCATACGCTGGTATTCTTTGTCGGTCAGCGTCAGCGCCGGCGCGACGGTCATGCTGTCGCCGGTATGGATACCCATCGGGTCAACGTTCTCGATCGAGCAGATGATGATGCAGTTGTCCTTGGAGTCGCGGACCACCTCCATCTCATACTCTTTCCAGCCGAGCACGGATTCTTCGATCAGCACTTCGGTGGTGGGGGAGGCTTCGAGGCCGCCGGCCACGATCTGCTCAAATTCTTCCTTATTGTAAGCGATGCCGCCGCCGGTGCCGCCCAGGGTGAAGCTGGGGCGGATAACCGCCGGCAGGCCGGTGATGGCGAGGCCGGCGCGGGCTTCGTCCATCGTATGGGCGATGGTGGAGCGCGGGGACTCGATACCGATTTCCGACATGGCGTCGCGGAATTTCAGGCGATCTTCGGCACGGTCGATGACATCGGCTTTGGCGCCGATAAGCTCGACGTTGTATTTCTTCAGCACGCCCGAGGCATCGAGCTTCATCGCCGTGTTCAGTGCGGTCTGCCCGCCCATTGTGGGCAGAATGGCATCCGGCCGTTCCTTGGCGATGATTTTCTCCACCATCTCCGGCGTGATTGGCTCGATATAGGTGGCGTCGGCCAGGCCGGGGTCGGTCATGATGGTGGCGGGGTTGGAGTTGACCAGGATGACCCGGTAGCCCTCGGCCTTCAGGGCCTTGCAGGCCTGGGCGCCGGAATAGTCGAACTCACAGGCCTGCCCGATGATGATGGGGCCGGCGCCGATGATCATGATGGATTGGAGGTCGGTGCGCTTGGGCATGGGTCAGGAACCTGATGGCTTGTCCCCTGGGGGACGAAAATCTTGGAAAACAGTCCAAATCCGGGCGGAGCGCGCGGGCCTTAGGCGCGCGTTCGCTCGATCAGTTCGATGAAGCGCCCGAACAGATAATGGCTGTCGCTCGGCCCCGGGCTGGCTTCGGGGTGGTACTGCACGCTGAAGGCAGGCCGATCGATGCAGGCCAGGCCTTCGTTTGAGCCATCGAACAGCGACACATGCGTCGGCTGCACCGTCGCCGGCAGGGTTTTCAAATCCACCGCGAAGCCGTGGTTCTGGCTGGTGATCTCCACCTTCCCCGTCGTCAGGTCCTTCACCGGTTGGTTGGCGCCACGATGCCCGCGCTCCATCTTATAGGTAGAAGCGCCCAGCGCGCGGGCCAGCAGCTGGTGGCCGAGGCAGATCCCGAACACCGGCAGCCCCGAAGCCAGCACGCCCTGGATCGCCGGCACCGCGTAGACACCGGTCGCCGCGGGATCGCCAGGGCCGTTCGATAGGAACACACCGTCGGGCTTGTGGCGCAGGATATCCTCGGCCGATGACGTCGCCGGCACCACCGTCACCCGGCAGCCGGCGGATGCCAGGCAGCGCAGGATGTTGCGCTTGGCCCCGAAATCCACCGCCACAACATGGTGCTTCGGCGCGGTCTGGTGCCCGGTGCCGGCGGGCCATTCATATTGGGTTTCGTCCCATGCGTAGGTCTGGGCGCAGGTGACGTCTTTGGCGAGGTCCATGCCCTCCAGCCCTGGCCAGGCCTCGGCCCGGGCACGCAGCGCCGCCAGGTCGAATTTCCCATCCGCCGGGAAAGCCAGCACGCCGGTCGGGGCGCCACCGTCGCGGACGCGCACCGTGATGGCGCGGGTATCTACGCCCGACACGCCGGTGATGCCGCGCGCCTTCAGCCAGGCATCGAGATGCTGGGCGGAACGCCAGTTGGACGGCTCGGTGATGTCCTGCTGGATGACGAGGCCGCGGGCGGCGACGCTGCCGGCCTCCAGGTCGTCATTGTTGGTGCCGACATTGCCTATATGCGGAAAGGTAAAGGTGATGATCTGCCCGGCATAGGACGGATCCGTCAGAGTTTCCTGATATCCGGTCATGCCGGTGTTGAAGCAAAGCTCCCCCACCGGGCCGGAGGCCGGGGTATGGGCGCCGAAGCCGCGGCCCCAGAACACCGTGCCATCAGACAGGATCAGGGCGGCGGTGGCGCCAAAGGGAACAATGCCGGGAATTTCGGTCATGGCGGGTTTTTCTCCGGCGGTTTCGGCCTGCAAGTCGGTGAGCGTCAGGCCCGTGGCAGCGATGACGCTCGCCCAATGGCGGGAAGGGATCGCCCCGGCCTGGCGCCATTTGCGCACGGCTTCGGTGCTGACCCCGGCAAGCCGGGCCGCGGCGTCCGCGCCGCCCAGGCGATCGATGATGGCGTCGATGGTGATTGTCATGGGAACTGTGTAGCGGAAAATTTTTCCGGTGCCAAGAAGGGTCTGTGGAAGTCGGAAATTCTATCCGCGCGGCAATCCGATCCGCAATTGCTTGATCCGAGCCACTCAACAGCACATAGTAATGGCATGTGGCGTGTCGAGGATATCTCCATCGAACTTGACGATGAGATGACCGGCGACCCCGTTGTTACGGCACTTGTCTGGTCCCCAGGCGGCATCTTGCGGTTCATGGCCGAACCTGAGGTGCTTGGAACGATACTGGTGCTCCATCGAACCCACGTAGAAGGCGGACAGGCGAATACCGTGGGGGCGGCTAACCTGATGGTCCTGGCACAAGCAGTGATGGAGAGGATGGACTTCGATGGACTCGTTGTTGAAGGAGCGCCTCGAACGACTGGGGCAAATCCCGGCCGTCAGCCACGCGCTCTCAGGTTCTCCCGCCAGTTTCATCCTGGGTCTGGCGTCGGGACACATGGTCCCTAAAACAATCAGTGCCACCCGTGCATTGGTACGCCGTGGCATGCCGCTTCTGACAGCCAAACGGACGATCGAACGTCTGCTTCTCGATCGGCGGGTTATCGTGGATTTGCCGATGGTCGAGGACACGGACGTCCTGACCGCGGAACTCGCCGATGCGGGCATTCACGCACAAGGCACGGTGCAACCGAAACAGCCCGGATGAGAGAGTGACCGGAGGAAACACGATGTTGAGAACACCCTCTCGAGATCCCGGCCTCTCCACACGCGTCCGCCGCCTGCCTTGATGGTATTGGGTGGTTGACAACCACCCATCCTGGAGGGCCCGGTTGCAGGGCAAGGCCACACTCGGTGCCGCTTTCCTCGGGGACGGCGTTCTGCCCGAACTGCCCTCGGTTGAACCCGAACCGGGGTCGTCCTGTCCAACGCTGGCGGTATCTGGGGCAGCGGCACTCACACTGACGGTCTATCGTGATGACCGGCTGTTCACGCTGCCTGTCCCGCCGGAGATGCTGCGCGTGACCGGCGGTTCCTGACAACGGATTAACGCCTCGCACCGCTATCGCGTTGAAAGCTCCCCCAACCGCGCAATGCCTATTATAAAGACCCTCCGCACACAGGAGGCCCGTATGAGCTTACGCGACCAGTTCACCGAACAGATGAAACTTTCCATGAAAGCGGGCACCGCCGCGCGGACCTCGGCCGTGCGCATGATCATGGCCAAAGTGAAGGATGCCGACATCGTCGCCCGTCCCAAAGGCGTGGATAAAATTTCCGACGAAGAGATCGCCGCCGTGCTGCGCGGCATGGTGAAATCCCGCCGGGAGTCGGTCGAACTCTACACCCAGGGCAACCGCCCCGAACTCGCCGCCAAGGAAGAGGCCGAGATCGCGGTCATCGAGAGCTTTCTGCCGCAGCAGATGGACGATACCGCCACCGAACAGGCCGTCGTGGACGCGGTGGCCGAAGCCGGCGCGACCAGCATCAAGGACATGGGCAAGGTCATGGCGGTCCTGAAGACCAAATACGCCGCCACGCTCGACATGGCCAAGGCCGGGCCGATCGTGAAAGCGAAGCTGTCTGCCTGATGGCTCTGCCGCCCAACTTCCTCGACGAGCTCCGCGCCCGCACCCCCCTTTCGGCCGTCATCGGTCGGCGGGTGCGGCTGGCGCGCTCGGGGCGGCAATGGAAGGGCAACTGCCCGTTCCATGGGGAGAAGACCCCGAGCTTCTATGTCTACGACGACCACTTCCACTGCTTCGGCTGCGGCGCCCACGGTGACGCCATCGGTTTCGTCATGCAAAGCCAGGGTGCCGGCTTCATGGAGGCGGTGGAACAGCTCGCCGCCGAAGCCGGCATGGACGTGCCCAAGCCCACCCCGGAAGCGGCGGAAGCCGAACGCGAACGCCACACGCTGGTCTCCGTCCTGCAAGCCGCCGAAGCCGCTTATAAGCGGCGCCTGTTCCTGCCTGAGGGTCGCGCTGCGCTGGATTATCTGCGCGGCCGTGGCCTGACGCTGGAAACGATCGAGCGTTTCGGCCTTGGCTGGTCCGGCGAAGGGCGGGGCGCTTTGGCGGCCGATTTGACCCGCGATGGGATCACCCAGGATCAGCTGGTGGACTCCGGGCTGATGCGCCGGGATGAGGACTCGGGCCGGGTCTACGACCTGTTCTTCAACCGGGTGATGTTCCCGATCCGCGATCGCCGCGGCCGTACGATCAGCTTCGGCGGCCGCATCATGGGGGATGGCCAGCCGAAATACGTGAACGGGCCGGAAACGGCGTTGTTCTCCAAGCGCCGCAATCTCTATGGCCTCGACATGGCGCGCGCCGGCCTGCGGGAGGGTGCGACGCTGGTGGTGGTTGAGGGCTATATGGATGTCATTGCCCTCGCCCAGGCCGGGTTCGGCGGGGCGGTGGCGCCGCTCGGCACGGCGCTGACGGAAGAGCAGATGGGAGAGCTCTGGCACCTCTCGCCCATGCCGATCCTGTGTTTTGATGGGGATGCGGCGGGGTCACGGGCGGCGGCGCGGGCGGCGGAGCTGGCCTTGCCCTTGCTGGCGCCGGATCGGACTTTGAAGCTGGCGACCTTGCCTGAAGGCCAGGACCCAGACAGCCTTGTTCGCCGTAAAGGCAGAGCGAGCTTTCAAGCTGAACTCGATCGCGCCGTATCGCTGTCTGATGCTCTCTACAACTACCTCCGCCAAGGCGGACCCGCCTCAACTCCGGAGCTTCGTGCCGCGTTTCGTTCTAGGCTCGAAGAGGCTGCTCGCCTGATTTCGAACAAAGCGCTGTCCGAGGAATTCAAATGGACATGGCTGCGTCGTCTAAATGGTGAGGGGAACCGCCGTGAAAGGCCTACTGGTAAACTAGATCGGCGCGCTCTGCCGGCGACACGTCTTCCCCCGCGGCGGGCACCATCCGAACGTGAGACAGCTTATGAACGCATGCGTGTTTTGTCCGCGATCTTGATACGCCATCCGACGCTGCTGAACGACGTGGATCACGCGTACTCGAATTTGGAGTTAGACCCACCCTTCGCGGCCGTTCGGGCAAAATTGCGCGAGTGGGCTACCCAGACGTCCGTTCTTGACTCTGATGACCTGATAGACCACTTGTTGTCGGCTGGCCTATCGGTTGAGGTCGAGCAAATCCTGGCTCGGAGCCCCGGTGTGCTACCTGCTTGTGCTGAAGCGTCGGCTATGCCGGCAGAAGTTGCAGCTGGTTGGTGGCATATCTTTGGGTTCCTGAATGTGGATGGGCTTCGAGAAGAGGTGGCGATGGCCGAAGCTGAAGCGGCAGCGAATCTCACTTCTGAAACCGAAGCTCGTCATAAGGCAATCACGACAGCACTATTGAAAGTGGTGAGTGGTGACCCGGACGGCGTCGATCTCGCCGCTGCTTAATATAGAGGGGGCGTCCGCCCCACGTGACTAAAGAAGGGGCGTCCGCCCCGGCTGACGAAGGAGTTTCACGACCGATGGCCACGAAACCGAGCACCACCACCGAAACCGTGACCACCGAACAGGACGTGGAAAGCAACCTGCTGGATGTGCAGACCGTCGCCGTCAAGAAGCTGATCGCCCGCGGCAAGGAACGCGGCTACATCACCTTCGACGAGCTGAACGCCATCCTGCCCTCGGACCAGAACAGCTCCGAGCAGATCGAAGACGTGATGGCCAATTTCTCGGAAATGGGCATCCAGGTCGTCGAGAGCGAAGATAACGAAGACGGCGACGCCCCCGCCGCCAAGGCCGAGAAGGCCGAGGAAGAAGAAGCCGAAGAGCAGACCGGCAACGTCGACGAAGCGAGCCTCGGCCGCACCGACGACCCCGTCCGCATGTATCTGCGCGAGATGGGCAGCGTCGAGCTGCTGTCGCGGGAAGGCGAAATCGCGATCGCCAAGCGGATCGAAGCCGGCCGCGACATGATGATCAACGGGCTGTGCGAAAGCCCGCTGACCTTCAAGGCAATCATCTCCTGGCACGACCAGCTCAAAGCCGGCCGCATGTTGCTGCGTGACATCATCGATCTGGAAGCCACCGATGGCGCCGGCGCCCCCGTCGTCGTCGAGGGTGGAGAGGTCGAGGAAGCCGCCGCCCCGGTCCAGAGCTTCACGCCGCCGCCCGACGACCTGGATGGCGACGATGAAAACGAAGGCCCGTCCATGTCGCTGTCCGCGCTGGAGGAGAAGCTGAAGCCCGAGGTCCTCGCGAACTTCGAGGAAATCGAGAACCTGTACAAGAAGCTGTACAAGATGCAGCATCGCCGGCTGGAGACGATGACCTCCGGCGAAGAAGTGACCACGCGGTCGGAAAAGACCTACGAAAAGACCCGCGAAGAGCTGGTCCAGAAGGTCGGCCAGGTCCGCCTGCACAACAACCGCATCGAAGAGCTGGTTACCCAACTCAAGCAGCTCAACCAGCGCCTGACCACGCTGGAAGGCCAGCTGATGCGCATGGCCGAGGGCTGCAAGGTCAACCGTGAGGAGTTCCTGAAGAACTACCGCGGCGCCGAACTGGACCCGAACTGGCTGGAAAAAGTCAGCCACCTGACCGGCAAGGGCTGGCGCCTGTTCGCCGCCAAGCACCCGACCGATATCGGCAACGTGCGCGGCCAGATCTCCGCCGTCGCCACCGATGCCAGCCTGCCGATTGACGAGTTCCGCCGGGTCTATGTGACGGTGTCGCGCGGGGAGCGTGACAGCGCCCGGGCGAAGAAGGAAATGATCGAAGCGAATTTGCGCCTCGTGATCTCCATCGCCAAGAAATACACCAATCGCGGCTTGCAGTTCCTGGATCTGATCCAGGAGGGCAATATCGGCCTGATGAAGGCGGTGGATAAGTTCGAATACCGCCGGGGCTACAAGTTCTCCACCTACGCGACCTGGTGGATCCGGCAGGCGATCACGCGCTCGATAGCCGATCAGGCCCGGACCATCCGCATTCCCGTGCATATGATCGAGACGATCAACAAGCTGGTGCGCACGAGCCGCCAGATGCTGCACGAGATCGGGCGTGAGCCGGCGCCGGAAGAACTGGCGGAAAAGCTGGGCATGCCGCTGGAGAAAGTGCGCAAGGTCCTGAAAATCGCCAAGGAGCCGATCAGCCTGGAGACGCCGATTGGCGATGAGGAAGATTCGCACCTCGGCGACTTCATCGAGGACAAGGCGGCGGTGATCCCGCTGGATGCGGCCATCCAGGCCAATCTGCGCGAAGCCACCACCCGCGTGCTGTCGTCCCTCACCCCGCGTGAGGAACGCGTGCTGCGCATGCGGTTTGGGATTGGGATGAACACCGACCACACGCTGGAAGAGGTTGGCCAACAGTTCAACGTGACTCGCGAGCGTATTCGCCAGATCGAGGCGAAGGCGCTGCGCAAGCTGAAGCACCCGAGCCGGAGCCGGAAGCTGCGCAGCTTCCTGGATGATTGATGCTGACGCGGCTGCGGGGCCGCATCCATTGTGGCCCCGTGGTGAATTCTTGCGATCCATCAACCCGCACTAATCCCGGTATCGCCCCCTGCCCGCGACCGCGCTAAACTCCCGCTCAGACAGGGGGCGCGGACAGAATGCTGGACTCGACGGTGCGTGTGGCGGTGACCGTGACCTTTCTGCGGATGGACCGCCGCCCGGCGGACCCCGCCCCGCCGCTGCCGCCCGGCTACACGATTGAGCGCGCCACCCATCCCAGCGTCGCCTTCTATCGTTACCTCTATAACACCGTTGGCGCCGACTATGTCTGGTGGCTCCGCCGCACCGTCCCCGACTCCGAAATCGCCGAGCTCATGGCCGATCGGCATGTGTCCATTCACACGCTGTATCATGAGGGGGAGCCGGCGGGGTTCTTCGAGCTCGATAGCCGCAACTGGCAGGATGTGAACCTCAGCTATTTCGGGCTGATGCCGCATGCAGTGGGCACCGGTATTGGCTACCGCTTCCTGCGTGCCGCGATCGAGGCGGGCTGGGACATGGTGGGCGCGCGGGGCATGACGGTGAACACCTGCACGGCGGATCATCCGCGGGCGCTGCCGACATATCTGCGGTCCGGCTTCCGGCAGACGCGCCAGGCGCGGGAGGTCTGGAACATCCCGACCCGGCTGGGCCTGCGCATTCCGCCGCATCTGCGCGCCTAGAGCGGGATGACCGCTGATAGGCGCGGCCATCCCGTTCCAGGCTCTTGTCTAATCGCGGGATTCAGACCTCCGGTGATTCCACCTACGGCCATCCCGCTCTAATCGGATCCCACCATCCGATGCAGCCGCTCCAGCGAGCGGTCGCGCAGACCGAGGCCGTTCAGCGCCGCCACCGTCTCCCGCAGATAAGCGCGGCAGGTGCCCAGCGCGCCGCTCGCCGTTGCCAGGCGTTCGGCGATCAGCGCCTCATCCAATCGCCCGGCGTAGCGGGGGTAATCGCGATTGACCACGAAGGTCGCGGCGCGGACCGGCCCGTCCTCGGTCATCACCCGCACCCAGCGGGAGCGATAGGCACCGGTGAACAACTCCCGCCGCCAAGGAAGCAGGAGTTCCTCCCGCGCCCGGTCCGCCGGCACCCGGAACAAGGCGCCCTGGCAGGAACCGCCACGATCCAGCGCCAGCATCAAACCGGGGTTCTCAGGGGAGCCTCGGCCCATCCGCAGCCACAGGCAGTAGCGCCGGTGCCAGCCTTGCACTGTCCCGCCGCGGCGTTCCGCGAAGTGGAAGGCGGGGTTCCACATCAAGGAACCATAGCCGAACAACCACACGTCTTCGCGTGACCCATGCTCCGCCAGCTTTGCATCCAAATCGGCCTGGATCGCCGCATCGGATTGGAACACGGTGTCGGCCGGCGCGCGCCGCTTCGCTTCCTCCATCAGGGAGCCATCAAGCAGCCTCTCCCGCGTGACGATCATCGGTTCTTCGGTCATGCCTCTATCCTTGCCGCGCCAGGCCGGCGCCAGCGGTTAAGATCGCGTGAAGACCGAAGCCCAGGAACAGGACCCCAGCCAAGCGCGCCACCCATAGTGCGTGCCGACGGTAGAACCGGCGGACGGGCCCGGCGCCAATCAAAGCGATCAGTACGATATCGGCGCACACAAAACCGGCGCAGGCAGCGGCGAGCAGCGGCGGCAGCGACTCCCAGCCCAGCGATGCTGCATGCGCGGCCAAAGAAGCGGTGAACATAGCCACCGCCACCGGATAGGCTTTGGGGTTGGAAAGGCCGAAGGCCAGGCCGCGCATCAGCGGCCGCTTCGGCTCGGTCGACAGTGCCCCGCCTTCCCCCAGCCGGGCCGTCACCCCGCCATAACCGAGCCAGCAGAGATACAGTCCGCAGCCCAGGCCGAGCAGATCGAAGACCAAGGTGCCAATGGTGCGGGCGCCGATAATGGCGGTGAGCGCCAGCGTCGCCCAGAGGATATCGCCAGCCAGATGCCCGCACAGAAACATGGCTCCAGCGCGGCGGCCTTGCCCCGCGCCGATGCCCAGCAAGGCCAGAAAGGCCGGCCCCGGCGCCAAAGAATAGGCGGCGCCGGAGACAGCAGACGCAATCAGCAGGCTGGCATTCACCCACCGAAGCCTTGATCCCAGGGCTCCGGCAGCATGATGTAGCCGTCGCCGCTGCGGGTCAGATGGGCAAAGCCGGGGAAATGCACGTGCATGCCGGCGATCAACTGGCGGTCGTTGGTGACCATGTCGAACACGCGGGTGCGCGTCGCGGCGGCGGCGTGCGGGTCGGTGTCGAACACCATGGTGACCTCGGGGCGGGGGATCTGCACCTCGGGGACATGGATGATGTCGCCCCAGATCAGCAGCGAGTCCTTACCGGACGACACCATGTAACCGGAATGGCCTGGGGTGTGGCCGTGCATGGGGATGGAGCGCACGCCGGGGAACACCTCAACGCTGCCGGAAAAGGTCTTCATCTGGTTGTGGTACGGCGCCATCTGGTCGCGCGCGCACTGGAAATACATGATCCTGGCACGTTCCGCGGCCTGGTTCATGGCCACATCGTCCTGCCAATGCTTCGGCTCGTTCTCGTGCACGACCAGCTCGGCGTTCGGGAAGAACTTCTGCCCGGTCTTCGGATCGGTCAGGCCGGCCGAATGGTCGGGATGCATATGGGTCAGGATGACGGTGTCGATATCGGCCGGGTTCACGCCCGCGGCCTTGAGGTTCTGCTGCAGCTTGCCGGCGGTGGGCAGCAGGTAGTCGCCCGAGCCGGTTTCGACCAGCGCCAGGCGGCCGGCGGAGTAGATCAGGTAGCAGTTGACCGAGGTCCGGCGGCCCGGGCGGAAGGCGCCGCTCAGCAGCGTATTGGCGTCATCGCCGGTGATGTTCTGCATCACATCGACGGTGCCATCGAGGTAGCCGTCGGACAGGGCGGTCACCACGATGTCGCCGATACGGCGGTGGTAGAAGCCGGGGATTTGCTTGTTGGGAATGGTGATCACGCGGGGTCTCCTGCTTGGACGTTTGATGGCGCCTGTATAGTGGGTTGGATGCGGGGTGGGGAGGGGGACTGGAAAATCCCTACCGCCTCATGGGTCGCTGCGTCCGGTTCGCCCGTCTCGCCCAATGGGGCGCGGAATTTTCTTGCCGCGTGAGACTGGCCGAACATAGGGTATTGCAATCTGGTGTGGTGGCGATGGCGGAAGGCAATGGCGTTGATCTAACGGCGATTTATCAGTTGCTGGCCCAGGTGGCGGCAACGGAGACGGGTCATACGCAGTTGTTAAACAGCCAGTCTCAAGTGTTGAACAACCATACCGAGGTCTTGCTCAGTCATTCGCAGATATTGGACAGCTCGGCGTTCAGAGCGCGTTCCAGCAACCGCTTCTTCAGTGCCCGGAATATGCCATCCTCGCCGAGCAGGTCGGAGGGCTTCTCATAGCCGGACAGCAACTCGTCCAGTAGTTCAGGGCGGATATCTCGCATCGTGGGGCTCCTTCAGGGACAAGGGAGCCACGGATTAGCTACTTACACAAAAGGCCTGACACTCTCGGGGTTTCCAAGCGCGGCTTAGTGGCTCACCCCTACCAGTTAGGCCGCCGCTTCTCGACAAACGCCGACAGCCCCTCCTGCGCCTCCGGCAGCTCGACCACCGCCGCCAGCGCATCCGCTACATCTTCAATGCTCCGATGCAAATCCAGCGCATTCGCCCGGTGGAACGCATTGCGCCCGAACCGCATGACACTGGCCGCTTTCCCCGCCATCTCCCGCGCCAGCGCCCGCGCCTCATCCAGGACCTGATCCGTGGGCACGATGCGGTTGATCAGCCCCAACGCCTCCGCCCGAGCGGCCGAGAAAGCCTTGCCCCCGAACAGCAGCTCAAACGCCCGGTGCCGGCCGATGATCCTGGGCAGGATCACGAAATGAATGGCCGGGATCAGCCCGACATCGATCTCCGGATACCCGAACGTCGCGGCCTCCCCCGCCACGATCATGTCGCACGACACCGCCAGTGTCATGCCCCCGGCCCGGGCCGCGCCGGCCACCGCCGCGATGCTCGGCTTGCCCAGCCGGTACTGCACATCGTTGTATTCGACGTAGAGCCGTTCGAGGAACTGCCGCATGTCCCGCCCCGGGCGGCCCTTGACGATATCAAGGTCGAGGCCGGCGCAGAACACTTTCGGATTGGCACTCGTCAGCAGCACCGCCCTCGCACGGTCATCGGCCGCCGCGCGGCGAAAGGCGGCGATCACGCCCTCGATCAGTTCGAGGCTCAGGGCGTTCACCGGCGGGCGGTCGATGGTGATTTCCGCGACCCGATCGCGGATCTCGTAGTGGATTGCGGGCATAGGACAAACCTTTACTGCGCAATATAGCCGCCATCGATCACCAGCTCGGTGCCGGTGACGAACGACGCCTCATCGGACGCCAGAAACAACACGCCATACGCCACCTCGATCGGTTCCCCCAACCGGCGCAGCGGCGTCTGCGCGATCTTGGGGGAACGCCCGGCCTGGTTGGTGGCATTCAGCATCGGCGGCATGTAGCCCGGATGCACCGAGTTCACCCGCACGCCGGACGGCCCGTATTTCGCCGCCGCCGCCTTGGTATAGATGCGGACCGCCCCCTTCGACGCGGCATAGCCGGGATGGCTGTCCTGGCTGCCAACGAAACCCATGATCGATGAGATATTGACGATCGAGCCCTTGCCCGCCTTCGCCATCTCCGCCGCCGCGTGTTTGGTACCCAGGAACACGCTGGTCGCGTTCACAGTCAGCAGCCTCTGCCAGCCCTCCAGCGCGTCGATATCACCCACCGCGCTGCCGGAAATGCCGGCATTGTTCACGAGGATATCCAAACGCCCGTAGGTCGCGATGGTCTCAGCGATCAGCCGCTGCCAGTCGGCTTCCGACGTGACATCGGTGCGGATGAACCGCGCCCGCCCCTGACCGGCATTGATATCCGCCGCCAGCGCTTCGCCTTCTTTCTCCAGCAGATCGGCGATCACCACCGCCGCGCCCTGTTCGACGAACAGGCGCACCTCCGCCTCCCCCATCCCGTGGGCGCCGCCCGTCACGATGGCCACTTTGTCCTTGAGCCGCATGGTTCTCTCCCTTTGCCGCGTTTCCGGGCGCGATCATCCGCCGGGAAAGAAAAGCGGGCAACCCGGTGAAAAACGCCGCCGTGTTCAGACTTTGTTAACTTTGTACTGCCACACTCCGCCGATCGCCCCTTGGCCATAAGGACCGGAGCCATGCATCCCAACGACCATCGTGACGTCAGACTGCGCTTTCTGGGCATCACGCCGGAAACGAGCCGCCTGGTCGCCGCCTTCTGGCCGCACGCCGAAGCCGCCTTGCCATCGGTGCTGGACGATTTCTACCACCATGCCACCGGCACGCCGGACCTCGCGAAGCTTATCGGCAACGACATGCCGCGCCTGAAAAAGGCGCAAATCACCCATTGGCAACGCCTGTTCTCCGGCCGCTTCGATGATGCCTATTTCGCCAGCGCGCGCGCGGTCGGGATGATGCACAACAAGATCGATCTGGAACCGCGCTGGTATATCGGGGGCAATACATTCGTGGTCGCGCGGCTGCTGCCGCTGGCGGTGCGGGCGCATCGCTGGTCACCCGCCAAGGCCGCCGCCACCGTCGCCGCCATCCAGACCGTGGCCATGCTCGACATGGATATCGCCATCTCGGTCTATCAGGAAACCATGGCCGCTGAGCGTGGCCTGCGCGGCCGGATGGAAACGCTGACCCAGTCATTCGGCTCCCAGGTCGGGTCGTTGGTGGGCCAGGTGTCCGCCGCCGCGACCCAGCTGCAAGGCACCGCCCGCTCCATGAGCGGCACCGCCGGGCAGACCACGCACCAGGCGTCCAACGTCGCCGCCGCGGCGGAAGAAGCCAGCGTCAACGTCCAGACCGTTGCCAGCTCCGCCGAGGAACTGGCCGCTTCGATCGCCGAGATTTCCCGCCAGGTGGCGCAATCGGCCCGCATCGCCAGCAAGGCCGCCGACGATGCCCGGCACACCGACACGGTGGTCCGCGCCCTTGCCGACGGCGCCCAGAAAATCGGCGAGGTCGTCGGCCTGATCAGCAATATCGCCGGGCAGACCAACCTGCTGGCGCTGAATGCCACGATCGAGGCCGCACGCGCCGGCGATGCCGGCAAGGGGTTCGCCGTGGTCGCGAGTGAGGTCAAAAGCCTGGCCACCCAGACCTCCAAGGCCACCGAACAGATCAGCCAGCAAATCGGCCAGATCCAGTCCGCCACCAACGAAGCCGTCGCCGCCATTCATGGCATCGCCACCACCATCGCCGAAGTCAACCAGATCGCCGCCGCCATCGCCGCGGCGGTGGAGGAACAAGGCGCCGCCACCCAGGAAATCGCCCGCAACGTGCAGCAGGCCGCGGCCGGCACGCAGGAGGTCACTTCGAACATCGCCGGCGTCAGCGAAGGCGCCGGCAGCACCGGAACCGCCGCGGCCGAGGTACTGGATGCCGCGGCCGACCTGGCCCGCCGCGCGGAGCAACTGAATGGGGAGGTGTCACGCTTTCTCGCCGGTGTGAAAGCAGCCTGAGACTCGACCCCATCGAACGCAGCATCGCATGCACCGCATAGGTCATGCCCGCGGGGATGCCGTCATCGGCCTGGTGCGTTAAACGCCCGCTTCATCCCGCGGTGCCGCCGCCCGACTCAACCGATCATTGATGGCGAGGCCGAGGCCGGTGAGTGGGATGGGCATGACGGCGATGCCGCGCAGGCCCAGCCGTGTTCCCTCGGCGTCCAGCCACCGCAAGCCCTCGAACAGCCGCGCCGCCGCTTCGGTGGGGTCGCCGCTGGGGCTGAGGGAGAACACCGCCCCCGCCCGGCTCAGCGGCGGGCCAAAGGCCAATAAGGCCTCATCCGCCAGAACCGTCGCCGCATTCAACCGCACCGGCAAGGACGGCGCGTAGTGGGACGCCAGCATCCCCGGGGACCGCAGGGCGCCACCGGGTGTGACCCCACCCCGGATGACGGGGCCGATCAAAGCCTCGATCGCTTCAACCGTCGCGCCCCCCGGGCGCAGCAAGATCGGCTGCTCACCACTCAGATCGAGCACCGTCGATTCCACCCCCACCGCGCAAGGCCCGCTATCCAGGATCGCGGCGATCCGCCCGCCCAGCCCTTGCATCACATGCGCCGCCGTCGTCGGGCTCACCTGCCCTGACCGATTGGCCGATGGCGCCGCGATCGGCCGCCCCGCCGCGCGCAACAGCGCCAAAGCGACGGGGTGCGCGGGCACCCGCACCGCCAGCGTATCCAGCCCGGCCCCGGTCAGCAGCGCCACCGGGCACGCGGCCCGGCGCGGCAGCACCATCGTCAATGGCCCAGGCCACAGCGCGGCCGCCAGCACCCGCGCCGCCTCATTGGGGATGACATCGCGAAACGCGGCTTCGAAGGCGGCGTAATGACAGATCAGCGGATTGAAGTGCGGCCGCTGCTTGGCGGCGAAGATCCCCGACACCGCGGCCGCGTTCGTGGCATCGGCGCCGAGGCCATAGACCGTCTCCGTCCCGAAGGCGACCAGGGCGCCATCGCGCAGCAAGGCACCCGCTTGTGCGATCCCGGCGTCGTCGTCGAGCAAGATATCGGTCATAGGCAGCCAATAACCCCGCAGCCGGGCATGGCAAAGCCCCGTCAGCACGGGTAAAACCGGACGAACCAAATTCCTGGGGGACTCCCGACCATGCTCGACATCGCCTTCGCCAAGCCGTCACTGCCGTTATCCGGCGCGTTGGTCCTGCTCATCGCGGAAGGCGATAAGCCGTCAGGGCTCTGGAAACAGGCCGATGAGGCCACCCAGGGCGCCATCGGGCGAGCGCTGGAGGTCGCGGAATTCAAGGGTGGCAAGGGCAAGACCTGCGCCATCCTCGCCCCCGGCGCCGGGCTGTCGCGGGTGCTGGCCGTGGGCCTGGGCAAATCGGGCGACCTGAAACAAGCCAGCCTCGAAGCCGCCGGCGGGGCCATCGTCGCCGCCTTGGGGCGGGAGCCCACCGCCACCGTGGCGGCCGGCGGGCTGAAGCCAGGCCAGGCGGCGGAGGTCGCGCTGGGCGCGGTGCTGCGCGGCTACCGGTTCGACCGCTACCGCACCAAGGAAAAAGCGGACGACAAGCCGAAACTCGCCAGCCTGACCATCGCCACCAGCGATCCCGCCAAGGCCAATACCGCCTGGGCCAAACTCAAAGGCGTCGCCAACGGCGTCTTCGTGGCCCGCGACCTCGTGAGCGAACCGCCGAATGTGCTGAACCCCGCGGAAATGGCGAAGCGTTGCGAAGCCCTGTCCGAACTCGGCCTGACCGTCGAAACGATGGGACCGGAGGAAATGGGCAAGCTCGGCTTCGGCGCCCTGCTCGGCGTGGCCCAGGGCAGCGTCAACGAAGCCCGCATGGTCGTGATGCACTGGAACGGTGCCGGCGGGAAAAAAAGCAAGGACAAGCCCGTCGTCTTCGTCGGCAAGGGCGTGACCTTCGACACCGGCGGCATCAGCATCAAGCCGGCCGGTGGCATGGAGGACATGAAATGGGACATGGCCGGTGCCGGCGCGGTCATCGGGCTGATGGCCGCCCTCGCGGGGCGCAAGGCCAAGGTGAACGCCATCGGGCTGGTTGGCCTGGTGGAAAACATGCCCTCCGGCTCCGCCCAGCGGCCGGGTGATGTCGTCACCAGCTATTCCGGCCAGACGATCGAGGTCATCAACACCGACGCCGAAGGCCGCCTGGTACTGGCCGACGTGCTTTGGTACGCGCAGGAAAAATATGACCCCAAATTCATGGTCAATCTCGCCACGCTGACCGGTGCGATCATCATCGGTCTCGGCCATGAATATGGCGGTCTGTTCTCCAACGACGACGAACTGGCCAAACGCCTGACGGACGCCGGAGAAACCACCGGTGAGAAACTGTGGCGCATGCCGCTGCACGACAATTACGACAAGCAGATCAAGTCCGACATCGCCGACATGAAGAATGTCGGCGGGCGGCCCGGCGGATCGATCACCGCGGCGCAGTTCATCCAGCGCTTCGTCAACGGCAAGCCCTGGGCGCATCTGGACATCGCCGGCATGGCCTGGAGCGGCAAGGACGCCGCCACGACGCCGAAGGGCGCGACCGCTTATGGCGTGCGCCTGCTCGATCACCTCGTCGCCGAACACTACGAAGGCTGATCCCTCCGGCATGGCCGAGATCGGCTTTTACCACCTGACACGCATGGAGCTGGGGCAGGTGCTGCCCCCGCTTCTGGCACGCACCATGGCCGCGGCCCAACGCGCCCTGGTGCTCTGCCCGACCGAGGAGGCGGTGAAAGCGCTCGACAAGGCCTTATGGCAGGCGCCGGAGCCGGAATGGCTCCCGCATGGTACCCCGGCCGACGGGGATCCGGATCTGCAGCCGATCTGGCTGGCGACGGATGATACGGCGCCGAACGGGGCGCGGTTTCTGTTCCTGGTGCAGGGCGCGGATACCCCGCGCCTGGGGGCGTTCGACCGGGTGTTCGACCTGTTCGACGGCAATCGGGAGGACGAGGTCCTCGCCGCCCGTGGCCGCTGGAAGGCGGCCAAGGCGGCCGGCCACGCGCTGACCTATTGGCAGCAGGGGCCGAAAGGCTGGGTGAAGAAGGCTTAGACCGTGCCCGCCTTCAGACGGACACGCTCCCGGTCTGTCCTAACGCGCGGTTCACCCTGAACCGGTATCGCTCTAACGGCCTTTCGATTTGGCCTTCGGGCCCGGCATCAGCCACCATTTGACCGGTTCGCCGTCCGCGGCGGGCGGGATCACTTGCTTCGCCGCCGATTTCGCGCCGGGCGGGCGGCCGCGGCGCGCGGGCACCCGCTCTTCCTGGGTTCGGGTGGCTTGTGTGACCGGCGCGCGGGCGACGGCGGGTTCTGCGGGCTTGGTCACGGGCTTGGTGACCAGCTTCGCCGCGGCCTTGTGTTCATCCAGCAGCCGAAGCGCCGTTTCGGCGCGGTCGGTGGCGTCGCGCAGGGCGCGTTCAGCCGCTTTGCGGGCCGCGCGTTCTTCCGCCAGGGCGGCTTGGGCGGCGCGGCGGGCGATGTCGGCCGCTTCGATCTGCTCGTTCAGCGCCTGGATTTCTTCTTCCGACGCGGATGATGTTTCGGCCCGCGCGGCGGCGGCTTCGCGCTCACGGCGGGCGATATCGACCGCTTCGGCGCGGGCGAGTTCGGCGTGGCCGATCTTGGTTTTCAAATCGCGAATTTGGTTCTGCGCGTCGGCCAAGGCCCGTTCGGCGCGTTCCCGGTTGGCCGTTTCCGCGGCCAGCGCGGCTTCGGTGCGTTGGAGACGGCTGGATTGCGGCACGGCGGCGGCATCGACGCTCGGCTCCCGCCGGACGACGGTGACAGGCACCTCACCATCCTGGACGAACCGCCGGCGGTGCAGACCTTGATGCCCACCCGCGTGCCCGCCCGCATGTCCACCATGACCAAAGCGTTCCTGGGTCCGGCTTCCCTGATCGCCGCGATCCTGGTTGTGGCTGGTGCGCATGCCTTGTCCGAACAGGCCCAGCGCCCGGCGCATCTGCGCTTCGGTGTCCGAGAGGGGATTGGAATCGGCGGCGGGGGATTCGGAGGCCAAAGACATGCGGCCCGTCAGGGTTTCGGCTGGGAACTTTGAATTTTCAGACACGCGTGTCACCCGGTTGCGGTTGGGACATTTCCGTTGTTACCAAGGCCCCTGTTGCCAAGGTCCACGCCCGGTCACCCGGCTGCATCAGGGATTGGCGTGCCAGCATGGCGGCTGACCGCCCGCTGGCCGAAAAATCCCGTGCGTGATGAGCGCGAATTAGAAACAGACGATACGGCCTTGCATTTGATTTGCGACACCAACACGGGCGGCCGACCGGTATAAACGGGAAATTCAGCTGCTCCGACGATGCCGGACTGGTAACAGCAACCTAGGGACGCTGCCCCCCCTACGCAAGGGTTTCCCCCGATTCGTTTGTCATTTCGGTCCCCTGTCACCGAATAGCAGCATTGCAGCCGCATGCGCCCCGAGACATTCATGCGGCCCCGGGCACGGGATTGCCCATCACGCCGCATCGTCCCGGGCGAAAATGCCTTCTAGCCAAATGCCCGCCCATCGGCCACAGTCGAGCCGGGAAACGTCAAGCGAATCAATGGAACTCGATTTCAATCTTCTCGGCAACGCGCTGGTGTCCGGCCTGCTGCTCGGCGGCTTTTATGCCGCGGTGACCGTCGGAGTGTCGATTTCCTTCGGCATGCTCGACATCGTCAACATCGCGCATCCCGCCTTCATCATCCTCGGCTCCTATATCGCCTACATCGCCAACAGCACGCTGGGTCTGGACCCCATTCTGGCCAGCATCCTGGCCATGCCGGCGTTCTACCTGCTTGGGATGGCAATCTATCATATTTACGACGTATCATTTGAACGAAGAGGCGATAATGGCCTGCGTGGACTGGCCTTCTTCTTCGGTATTCTGTTCATCACCGAAGTGACGCTGGTGCTCGTATTCGGCGTCGACTACCGGCTGGTCGAGGCATCCTATATCGGCATCAGCATCCATCTCGGTCCCATCGACCTGCCGCTGCGTTTGCTGGTGCCGTTCGGGATCTCGCTGGTGCTGATGGGCGGGCTGCATCTGTACATGAGCCGCACCTTTATCGGCCGCGCCATCCAGGCGGTGGCGCAGGACCCGCTGGCGCTGCGGCTGATGGCCGCGGACCCCAGCAAAATCAAACGCATCGCCTTCGGCCTGTCGCTCGCCACCGCGTCCATCGGCGGCGCCATCCTGATCATCATCCAGCCGGTCGAGCCGTCCATCGGGCGCGATTATATCGGCCGCATCTTCGCCATCTGCGTCATGGGTGGGCTCGGCAGCTTCGCCGGCTCGCTGGTCGCGGCCATGGCGCTGGGAATCATGGAGAGCATGACCTCCACCTTCTTCGGCCCCTCCTGGTCGCCGGCGGTGTCGTTCGGCTTCCTGCTGCTGACCCTCGCGTTCCGGCCGAGCGGCCTGTTCGGGCGCGCCTGAGATGCGCAACAGCGCCTTCTTCGCCGCTTTGTTCGGCGTCGCGATCCTGGTCTTCGGGGCGGCGAAGCTGATCGACAATCCCTATGTATTCTTCGCCGGCTACGTGGTGCTGCAATATATCGTGCTGTCGACCGGCTGGAACATTCTCGGCGGCTACACCGGCTATGTGAATTTCGGCACCGCCGCCTTCTTCGCCATGGGGGCCTATAGCACCGTCGCGCTGCACAAGCTGGTGCCGGAGATGCCACTGCCCATCATGATGCTGTTCGGCGGCGCCCTGTCCGGGCTGATTGGCCTCGGCACCGGCTATCTGACGCTCCGCCTGCGCGGTACCTTCTTCGGCATCGCCACCCTGGCCATGTCGGTCGTGGTGCAAACGCTCATCACCAACTGGAGCTTCGTCGGCGGCTCCCGCGGGGCCTATGTGGTGCGGCCGGATACGACCAGCGTCTTTGCGATCGACTATATCGAATATCTGTTCCTGCTCATGCTCGGCCTGTCGGTGATCGCCGTCGGGGTCGCCCGTGCGATCGAGAAATCCAAGCTGGGCTATGGCTTCGCGACCATCCGCGACGACGAGCTGGCGGCCGAGGCCTCGGGCGTACCAACCCTACGCCTGAAACTGCTGGCAACCGCGCTGTCGGGCGGGTTCATGGGCATGGCCGGGGCGCCTTTGCCCTATTACGTGACCTATCTCGATCCGGCGTCCGGCTTCAGCCTCAGCTACGCCGTCAACACCATCGCCATGCCATTGATTGGCGGCACCGCCAGCTGGCTCGGCCCGGTCATCGGCGCGGTGCTGCTGGGCACCTTGCAGCAGGTGGCGACGGTGACGATTTCCTCCGCGCTGTCGCTGCTGATCGTCGGCGTGATGCTGGTGGGCTTCGTCATCCTGGCCCCCAGGGGCATCATCGGCTGGTTCGCCCCCAAACGGGGGAAAGGCGCATGAGCGAAGCCATTCTCACGGTCTCCGGCCTCGGTAAGCGCTTTGGCGGCTTCGTCGCTTTGGCCGATGTCGAACTCGAAGTCCGCAAAGGCGAGCGGCTCGGCCTTATCGGCCCCAACGGGTCGGGCAAGAGCACCTTCGTCAATTGCCTCTGCGGCACGCTGCGCAACGATGCCGGCACCGTGCGGTTCAATGGGCGGGTGCTGGACGGGCTGAAAGCGCATGAGCGGACCCGCCTCGGCATCGCCCGCAGCTTCCAGCTGCCGCGCCCCTTCACCACCCTGACGCTGGCCGAAAATCTGCGCATCCCGCTGCTCTATGTGGTGCAGGCCCGCGGCACCATCGGCGACATCGATCGGCGATGCCTGGATTTGCTGGACATGGTCGGCCTCGCCGGCAAGGCGCACCACCTGCCGACGGATTTGACCCAGATCGAAATGCGCAAGCTCGAACTGGCCCGCGCCATGGCGGCCGAACCCAGCCTGCTGATCGCCGATGAGGCGATGGCCGGCCTGTCGCATCAGGAGGTGGACGATATCCTCGCTTTGCTGATGCGCCTGAATGAGCAGCAGGGGGTGACGATCATCATGATCGAACACATCATGCGGGCGGTGATGCATTTCTCCCAACGGCTGGTGGTGCTGGTGGCGGGTCGCAAGATCGCCGACGGGCTGCCGGCCGATATCGTGCGTCAGGACGACGTGGTGGCGGCCTATCTTGGCAGCTAGTCTCAACATTTCCGGCCTCGATGCCGGCTACGGCGCGGTGCGCATCCTGGAGGATGTGTCCCTGACCGTCCGCGAGGGTGAAACCGTCGCTTTGCTCGGCACCAATGGCAACGGCAAGTCCACCCTGATGAAATGCATCATGGGGATGGTCAAACCCTCCGCCGGCAGCATCGTGGCGGAGATCGACGGCGCGTCGTTTGAGCTCGTCGGCCGATCGACCGAGGCGATCGTGGATTTGGGGATCGCGTTCGTGCCGGAGGGGCGGCGGCTGTTCCCCCGCCTGACGGTGGTCGAAAATCTGCTGATGGGCGCGTTTCGCAAGACCGCCCGGCCGCAGATCGACCGGAACCTGGCCTTCTGCTTTGAGGTTTTCCCCCGCCTGGCGGAACGCCGCGGGCAGTTGGCGGGGTCGATGAGCGGCGGTGAGCAGCAGATGGTTGCTTTGGCCCGCGCTTTGATGTCGGCGCCGCGGCTGCTGCTGATCGACGAACCCTCCGTGGGCCTGGCGCCGCTGCTGGTGTCGCGCACGATCGACAAGATCAAAGAGCTGAAGGACGGTTACGGCCTGTCGGTGCTGATGGCCGAGCAGAATTTTACGCAAGCGATCCGGATCGCCGACCGGGGCTATGTGATCGTGCATGGTAAGATCGAGTTCGAGGGCGGTTCGGCGGCGGAGCTGAACAACAACGAGCTGATCCGGCAGTTTTATCTGGGGGCGTGAGACGCGTCCGCGGGACCCAAAATCGGCCACCAAAAATGCACGCCCCGCGACCGCATCCCTTGACTCCACCCCTTCGCGCCCCTAGATCGCTGGCACTCCCTCGGAGGGAGTGCTAACAACCGGCCGGATGCTCATGCCAGAGGTCCGATCGGTGGTGGCAGGCCCAACACACAATGGCTGAGAAGCACTCAGGAGCGATCCTTATGAATTTCCGTCCCCTCCATGACCGCGTCGTGGTCCGCCGGCTGAACGCCGAAGAGAAGACCGCTGGCGGGATCATCATCCCCGATACGGCCCAGGAAAAGCCGATGGAAGGCGAAGTCATCGCCGCTGGTCCCGGTGCGCGCAACGAAGCTGGCCAGCTGGTGGCGCTTGACGTCAAGGCCGGCGACCGCGTGCTGTTCGGCAAGTGGTCCGGCACCGAAGTGAAGATCTCGGGTGAAGACCTCCTGATTATGAAGGAGTCCGACATCATGGGCATCATCCAGGCGCCCGCCAAGAAGAAGTAAGGCCGCAAGGCCCGCTTCCGACCCCTATCCATCATGAACGCATAACGAAGGAATCGATAACATGGCTGCCAAGGACGTAAAGTTCGGCGGTGAAGCGCGCGCGCGCATGCTGCGTGGCGTTGACATCCTGGCCGACGCGGTGAAGGTCACTCTCGGTCCGAAGGGCCGCAACGTTGTTCTGGACAAGAGCTTCGGCGCGCCGCGGATCACCAAGGACGGCGTGACCGTCGCGAAGGAAATCGAACTGGCCGACAAGTTCGAGAACATGGGCGCCCAGATGGTGCGCGAAGTGGCCTCGAAGACCAACGACATCGCCGGCGACGGCACCACCACCGCCACCGTGCTCGCCCAGGCGATCGTGCGTGAAGGTGCGAAGTCGGTTGCCGCCGGCATGAACCCGATGGACCTGAAGCGCGGCATCGACAAGGCCGTCGCGGCCGTCGTCGAAGAGTTGAAGAAGCGCTCCAAGAAGATCACCACCCCGGCCGAAACCGCCCAGGTTGGCACCATCTCCGCCAACGGCGAGTCCGAAATCGGCAAGATGATCTCCGAAGCCATGCAGAAGGTTGGCAACGAGGGCGTCATCACGGTTGAAGAAGCCAAGGGCATCCAGACCGAACTCGACGTCGTCGAGGGCATGCAGTTCGACCGCGGCTATGTCTCCCCGTATTTCATCACGAATGCGGAAAAGATGGTCGCCGATATGGACCAGCCCTACATCCTGATCCACGAGAAGAAGCTGTCCGGCCTGCAGCCGATGCTGCCGCTGCTGGAAAGCATCGTGCAGTCCGGCCGTCCGCTGGTGATCATCGCCGAAGACGTCGAGGGCGAAGCCCTGGCGACCCTCGTGGTGAACAAGCTGCGCGGCGGTCTGAAGATCGCGGCCGTGAAGGCGCCTGGCTTCGGTGATCGCCGCAAGGCGATGCTGGAAGACATCGCGATCCTGACCGGTGGCACTGTGATCAGCGAAGACCTGGGCATCAAGCTCGAGAACGTGAAGCTCGCGGACCTCGGCAAGGCCAAGAAGATCCTGATCGAAAAGGAAAACACCACGATCGTCGAAGGCGCTGGCAAGAAGGCCGACATTCAGGGCCGTTGCAGCCAGATCCGCGCGCAGATCGAGGAAACCACCTCCGACTATGATCGTGAGAAGCTGCAAGAGCGTCTCGCGAAGCTGGCCGGCGGCGTGGCCGTGATCCGCGTCGGTGGCAGCACCGAAGTGGAAGTGAAAGAGCGCAAGGACCGCGTTGACGACGCCCTGCACGCCACCCGTGCGGCCGTCGAAGAAGGCATCGTTCCGGGCGGCGGCGTCGCTCTGGCCCGCGCCTCCCTGATCCTGGCCAAGCTGAAGGGCGCCAATGACGACGAGCGCGTCGGCATCGACATCGTCCGCAAGGCGATCCAGGCCCCGCTGCGTCAGATCGCTGAAAACGCGGGTGAAGACGGTGCGGTGATCGCCGGCAAGACGCTGGAAAACGACACCTACACCTACGGCTACGACGCCCAGTCCGGTGAGTTCAAGGACATGGTGAAGTCCGGCATCATCGACCCGACCAAGGTGGTTCGCACCGCCCTGCAGGACGCGGCCTCCATCGCCGGCCTGCTCGTCACGACCGAAGCCATGGTCGCCGAGCGTCCGGAGAAGAAGGCCCCCCCGATGCCGGGCGGCGGCGGAATGGGCGGCATGGACGGCATGGACTTCTAAGTCCGGCCTTCATACCAAGACGGAAAGGGCGGGCCGCGAGGTCCGCCCTTTTTCGTTGATAATCCGCCCATGACACATCTTCGCCACGATTGACACAGGACTGGCTTTCTGTGCGAACTATTCCCTGCAATCGCTTTATGGCCCAGCCTTGCAGTGCCTCCCGTCCGCCGGGTGAATCTCAAGACCGCCTAATTCCCGGTTGAAGACCGCGTCGTGCGCTCGTGCGGGACGCCCAGGACAGAAGAGAGACGCAGGCTATGGCTACCGGTACAGTCAAGTGGTTTAATACCACGAAGGGGTTTGGCTTCATTATGCCATCGGACGGCGGCAAGGATGTCTTCGTTCATATCACAGCAGTACAGGCAGCCGGCCTGCGTGGCCTGAACGAAGGCCAGGCCGTGACCTACGAGGTCGCCATGGAACGCGGCAAGGCCGCCGCCATCAATCTCAAGCCGGCCTGACCCAGCCGCTTCATCCAAACTTGTCTCACGCGCTGGGGGGCGCGCATCGGAAGGAGTGACGACTATGGCGACTGGTACCGTGAAATGGTTCAACGCAACCAAAGGCTTCGGCTTCATCATGCCGCAGGACGGCGGCAAGGATGTGTTCGTGCACATCACCGCCGTGCAGGCCGCTGGCCTCAAAGGGCTGAATGACGGCCAGAAGGTGGAATTCGAAGTCGCGATGGAACGCGGCAAGGCCGCCGCGACCAACCTGAAACTGGCCTGATCGGTCCCTTACAGGCCCGGCAACCATGTCGGGCCCGTAAGGGAAGGCCGCGATCAGGCCGCCGGGGCGGGTATCGTCCCCCCATCCGGCGCCCCGATCGCAGGCCCGACATAGGCTGACGTCGGGCGGATCATCCGCCCCGTCTTCTGCTGCTCCATCGCATGGGCAAGCCAGCCCGCCACCCGGCAGGTCGCGAAAATCGGTGTGAAACCGGACCGAGGGAACCCCACCGCGTCCAGCAGCAACGCCGCCATGATCTCCACATTCGGTGGCAGAGTCCGGCCCGGCTTCACCCGCTCGATCGCCGCCGCCACGCGCTGTTCCACATGCGTGGCGAAATCCAGCCGCCGCGCCAGCTGGCCCATACGCTGCATCGACGCGCGCATCGCCTCCGCCCGCGGATCGTTGCCTCGATAGACACGGTGGCCGAACCCCATCAGCCGCTCCCCACCGCGCAGCTTCGCCTCCAGCCAGGCATCCAGGTCCGGGGCCGCCGCCGCCGCGTCCAGCATATCCAGCGTCGGACCCGGCGCGCCCCCATGCAGCGTGCCGGTGAAGGCGCCCCAGGCCCCCAGCACCGCGTTCGCCAATGACGCCCGGGTGGAAGCAATCACCCGCGCGGTGAAGCTCGACGCGCTCAACCCGCTTTCAACCATCGCCGTGAAATAGGTGTCCAGCGCCGCCACCGCGCTGTCCGGCGCGGGCGCACCATGGAACATCCGCAGCACGTCCGCCGCCGTCGTCAAAGCCGGATCGGGCGCCACCGGTTCCTGCCCCTGCCCGGCCCGCAGCAACGCCGCCACCGCCACCGTCATCGCGCCCACCAGCGCCGCTGGCGCGCTGGAGTCCGGCTGCGCGGCCAGGGCCAGGCGCACCCCTTCATACAAGGGTACCCCGCGTGCCAGCCCCAGCCACCGGTCCCGATTGGCGAAGGCGGCGACCCGGGCGGCGCCAAAACGGTCCCGCAGGCCGGCGCGGCTCAGACCCTCCCCGGCGAAGCCCTCCCATAGCAGGGCCACCGTGCCTTCAAACCCATGCCGCGCCAGCAGATCCGGCAAGGCCACGCCCCGCACCCAGATCATGCCCCGCGCGGAATCGGTGTGGCACAGGATGGTTTCCGCCGCGACGACGCCGTCCAATCCGGTAGACATATCAGAGTGTTTCCTTCCTTCGCTTCGCCGCCAGCATGCCGTGCCGCGGGCCGCCTGTCAGCCCGGCCCTCCCCCCCGCTTGATCGCTACCCCATGTGCTGCGACAACACCGCCGCGAGCGGGAGACCACTGTGAAACAGCCGAATACCATGACCGAAGGCCAGCGCGCCTATGAGTCCAAGCGAGCCGCGAAAGCCGGCATGAGCCTCGATAAGTGGCTGGCCATGAAGCAACGCGATCAGGAAGCCGAGGAAAAGGCCCGCCTGAAAGCCGCCGCGCCACCGCCGCCCCCCAAGAAGCCCGGCTTCTTCGGCCGGCTGCTGGAACGCGCGCAAAAGCCGCTGGGCTCCTGATCCACGCATCGGAACGGGCATGACGCATCATCTATCGCGCCGGCTTACCATCCGGTAGAAGCGAGGCATGCCCCGTTCATCGCGCCCAGCCCATCCCAGCCCCGACCTCATTACCACCTCCGATGCGTTGGCGGCTTTGTGCCAGCGCCTGCGGATGGAAACGTTCGTCACCGTGGACACCGAGTTCATGCGCGAGCGAACCTATTGGCCCGAACTATGCGTCATCCAGCTCGGCGGCACCCACGAGGTCGCCGTGGTCGATGCGCTGGCGGAAGGTCTGGATCTCACGCCGCTGGCCGAACTGTTCGCGGACATAACTGTCACTAAGGTGTTCCATGCCGCGCGGCAGGACATCGAAATCTTCGTGCTGAAATTCGGCGACGTGCCGCGGCCCATGTTCGACACCCAGGTCGCCGCCATGGTCGCCGGCTTCGGCGATCAGGTCGGCTATGACTCGCTGGTCTCCGGCCTGACCGGCGGCGCCATCGACAAGGTGCACCGCTTCAGCGACTGGGCCGCACGCCCCCTGTCAGCCGCCCAGATCACCTATGCCGCCGCCGACGTCACCCATCTGCGCGACGTCTACCAGGCCCTGTGCGCCCGCCTCGCCGCCGATGGCCGCCTGAGCTGGGTGTCGGAGGAAATGGACGTTCTGCACGACCCCGCGACCTACCGCGTCAACCCCGAAACCGCCTGGGAACGCCTGCGCCCGCGCAGCAACAATCGCCGCTTCCTCGGCCAGCTCCAGGCCCTGACCGCCTGGCGGGAGCGGGAGGCCCAGCGCATCAACATCCCCCGCCAGCGCCTGCTGAAAGACGAAGCGCTGCTGGAAATCGCCGCCACCGCCCCGGCCTCCGCCGAGGACCTGTCGCGCGCCCGCGGCATCACCCGCGGCTTCGCCGAAGGCAAAAGCGGCCAGGCCATGCTCGCCGTGATCGAAGCCGCCCGCGCCCTGCCCGACGACGCCCTGCCCGTGCCCGCCGCATCCCGCGACACGCCCAAACCCTCCGCCGCGTTGGTCTCCCTGCTCAAGGTGCTGCTGGCGGCGAAGTGCGAACAGCACCACGTCGCCCCCAAGCTGGTCGCCAATTCGGAGGATATCGACCGCCTGGCATCCGAAGACTCGCCCGACGTCCCCGCCCTGCATGGCTGGCGCCGCGACATCTACGGCAACGCCGCCCTGGCCCTGAAACGCGGGGAAATCGCGCTGGGCGTCGATGGCCGGCGGATCAAGCTGATCACGCTGCCGGGCTAGCGCGTGATCGGCGGAGGTGGAATCACCGGAGCCGTGAATCACGCGATCAAACAATCGGTTAGAGCATGTCCGGTGCGCCTGAAAGCACCGGACATGCTCTAACGGCCCGGAGCGACCCGCCTTCGCCTACGCCCCTCCGTCAGCGTGACGCAAGCACAGCCCTTGCCTCCACCGTCAAATGTCTTGACTAAATTCCTATATTCTGCCACATGTCCAGGGTTTTTAACCCGCATGGACCACTTTCAATGCCTGCTTTCCAACCCGCCGAACCCACCGTCATCAACTATGATTGCGCTTTTACCAAACAGCTTCTCGGCACCCTGATCGGAACCAGCCGGGCCCAGCCGAACGAAACCCAAGCCGAATTCAAGGAACGCAGCGACGCCATTCTGATCGCCTTCAGCGCCTTCGCGCCGCGGGACCCGATCGAGCAGATGCTCGCCGCCCAGATCGTCGCGGCCAACAACGCCAGCCTCGACTGCATGGCGCAGGCAATGGCGACCGACGATCCGGCTGAGCAGGCCCGCCTGCACCGGCGCTTCGCGATGCTGACCCGCGCCGCGCGCGACACCGCAAAATCGCTGGCCACCATGAAGGCCCGCCCGGCGGACGCGATCGCCCCGCCCCCCGCCTCGATTCAGCCCATCGCCGTGCCCCGCAGACCAGCGCTGGCCGCGAAAGCACCGCAACAGCCCATGCACCGTGAGAAAGCCCGCCCGCCGATCCGGGACGTGTCCAAGATGGAGGATCATGAGATCGAGGCGCGAATGGCCGAACTCCGCGCCCGTATGGCAGCCGCCAAAACCGAAGCGGGGGAGGAAATCACCGCGCAAGACCCCATGCACCGTGACAACGGGCACACCCAAGGGTAACCGCCAGCGCACCCCGCTTGCGGAAACCCCGGGGTTTGGCGATAAGCTACTGACCAGTAGCGACCCTGGAGCGGCCCCATGCAGATCATCCCAACCGGCGAAACCCTTGGCGCCCGGATCGAGGGTATCGACCTCGCGCAGGCCCTCACCGCCGATGACACGCGCACCATCCTGCGCGCCCTCGGCGCCCACGGCGTGCTGTGCCTTCCACGCCAGACCCTCGGCGTGGATGCCTTCGCCGATTTCGGATCGCGCTTTGGCGGGCTGGAAATCAACGTCGCCAATATGTTCCATGAGCCCGATCACCCCGAGGTCATGATCCTGTCCAACATCCTCAAGGACGGGAAGCCGACCGGCCTCGGTGACGCCGGCCAGGGCTGGCACACCGACATGTCGTACAGCCGGCTGATCGCCCTCACCACCATCCTGCACGCGCAGCAGGTGCCGCTGCGCGATGGCCAGCCCGTCGGCAATACCGAATTCCGCAACATGCACGCCGCCTATGAAGGCCTGCCGGCGGACATCAAAGCCCGCATCGCCGGCCGCACCGCCACCCATGACTTCAACAAATTCTGGGAGATGATGCGCGCCCGCCCCGGCAACACCCGCCCGCCGCTGACCCAGGCGCAGCGGGACCGCAAACCCCCGGTGTCCCACCCCATCGCCTATCCGCATCCGATCACCGGCAAGACGGTGCTTTACTGCACCATCGGCTACGTGACCCACATCGACGGCATGGATCCGGCCGAAAGCGCCGCGCTGTTGGACATCCTCTACGCGCACCAGGATCGGCCGGAATACCTCTATACCCACCGCTGGACCAAGGGCGACGTGCTGATGTGGGACAATATCGGCACCACCCACAACGCCATCCCCGACTACGGCGACATCCCCCGCTACATGCGACGGGTGCAGGTGCTGGCCGATCGCGACTATGCCGCGATGGTGGCCTGAGATGGTGGAATTCACCGGCAAGCGCATCCTCATCACCGGCGGAGCCGGCGGGATCGGCATCGAAACCGCCCGCGCCTTCATGGACCAGGGCGCGCATGTCATCCTGGTCGATGCCGACGAAGAACGCCTGGCGCAAGCCCGCGCGGCACTCGGCTCGGTGCGCATCGCCACCTGGGCCTCCACTCTCGACACCCCCGCCGCCTGCGCCGCGCCGCTCGACGCCGCCGGCGCGCCGGTGTTCGCGCTGATCCATCTGGCCGGGGTGTTCGAACGCGACACCCTCGACCCCGAGGATCACGGCGTCTGGAACCGCGCCATCGCCGCCAACCTCACCAACGCCTACGACATGGCCGTCGCCTTCTCCACCCGGTTCGACCGGCGGGAGCCCGCGCGCATCGTCTTCGCCAGCTCCATCGCCTATCGCCGCGGCAGCGCCGACCGGGTGCCGTATGCGGCGGCGAAGGGGGGGATCGTGGGGCTGACGCGGGCCCTGTCGCGCAAGCTGGCGCCGGACGTGCTGGTGAACGCGGTCGCCCCGGGAGTGATCGAGACCCGTATGGCCGAACCCATCATCGCCGAACGGGGGGAGGATTACCGCCGCGAAATCCCCCTGGGACGCTTCGGCAAGCCATCCGAGATCGCATCCGTGATCCGGTTCCTCTGCTCCCGCGACTCATCCTATATCACCGGACAAACGATCACGATCGATGGCGGCATCACCAACGCCTGACCCCCGGCGGTTTGTCACCCCGACAGGGGTGCGGGCCTTTGTCTCGGCCGTCGTCGCCGCCCAGGTGCTGGTGCAGATCGGCGCCTTCACGCTGCCCGCCTTGCTGCCGGGCTATATCGACCACTGGCACCTGACCAAGACCGAGGCCGGCTGGCTCATCGGCGTGTTCTTCGCCGCCTATGTCGCCGCCGTGCCGGTGCTGGTGGCGCTGACCGACCGCGTCCCGGCGCGGCGCGTCTACATGACCGGCGCGGCGCTGACCGCGTTGTCGCATCTGGGTTTCGCGCTCTTCGCCGACGGCTTCTGGAGCGGCCTCCTGCTCCGCGCCATCGCCGGGATCGGCTGGGCCGGCGCCTATATGCCCGGCCTCAGGGTGATCGCCGATCGGCTGGAGGGTACGGGCCAGTCGCGGGCGGTGTCGTGGCATGCGGCGGGGGTTGGGATCGCCGGGGCCAGCTCCTTCGTCGTCGCCGGCCTGCTGGATGCCGCCGCCGGGCCGCGCGCGGCGTTCCTGTTTGGGGCGGTGGCGGCCGTGGGGGCCTTGGTGATCGCGTGGGCTGTGATGCCGGCGGGCGGGGTGCGGCGCGATCCGGCGGCTTCCACCCGGGCCCTGCTGGATTTCCGCCCCGTGTTCCGCAACCGTGCCGCCATGGCCTGGATCGCCGGCTATACGGTGCATACCTGGGAACTGGCGGCCTTGCGCGCCTGGGGCGTGACCTTCCTGACCGCCACAGCCGCCCGCCAGGGCGCGCCGCCCTGGATGCCAGGCGCGACGGCGTTGTTCACCGCCGCCGGCCTCCTGGGCATCGTGGTGTCGATCACCGGCAACGAGACCGCGCAAAAGCATGGCCGCGCGCGGGTGGTGCTTTGGGCCATGACGGCGGCGGCCGGGCTGTCGCTGGTCGCGGGATGGAGCACGGCGCTGTCCCTGCCCCTCGCGACCGCCGTGGTGCTGCTGTGGAACGGCGCCATCTATCTGGACAGTTCCGCCCTGACCGCCGGCACGGTGCAGGCGGCGGAGAAGGACCTGCGCGGCGCGACCATGGGGCTGCACAGCATGGCGGGCTACACGGGCGGGTTCCTGGGGCCGCTGGGCGTCGGCCTGATGCTGGACCTCGCCGGCGATACCCCGCTGGGCTGGGGCCTGGGCTTCGGGCACCTCGCGGTTGTCACCCTCATCGGCCTTGCCATTCTGCGCCGTCTCGGCCGATCATAGCGGGAACAGGAGAGCGCCATGGACACCGCCGATATCAAGGACATGGTCCGGATCCACTACGGGGCGATCGCGGCCAGTGCCGCATCCGCCTGCTGCGCGCCCGCCACGGCCTGTTGCGGGCCACAAGACACATCCCGCATGGCCGGCTATTCCGAAGCTGAACGCGCCGCGGTACCGGAGGGCGCCAATCTCGGCCTCGGCTGCGGCAATCCGCGCGCGATCGCGGCCCTCAGGCCGGGGGAGGTGGTGGTTGATCTCGGCAGCGGGGCCGGCTTCGACTGTTTCCTGGCCGCGGCGCAGGTGGGCCCCACCGGACGGGTGATCGGCGTCGACATGACGCACGAGATGCTGAAGAAAGCCCGGGCCAACGCCGCCGCGGCGGGCACCGCCAACGTGGAATTCCGCCTCGGCGAGATCGAACATCTGCCCATCGGCGACAACACGGTGGATGCGATCCTGTCGAATTGCGTGGTGAACCTGGTGCCGGACAAGGCGCAGGTGTTCCGGGAGGCGTTCCGCGTCCTGAAATCCGGCGGGCGCCTGGCGATTTCCGACGTGGTCAACCGCACCGCGCTGCCGGCGCATCTGGCGGCGGATCCGGCGCTGTTGTGCGGTTGCGTGTCCGGCGCGGCGCCGATCGCGCGGATCGAGGCATGGCTGGCGGACGCCGGCTTCACCGCCATTCACATCACCCCGCAGCCGGAAAGCCGCGCGCTGATCGCCACCTGGGCCCCCGGGACCGGGATCGAGGACTACGTCGTGTCAGCGGTGATCGAGGCGCGCAAGCCTTAACCGAACGCCTTAGCTCCCACCGTCATGGCCGGAGCACCCACCGTCATGGCCCGAGCGCCCACCGTCATGGCCCGGCTTGTCCGGGCCACCGCCGCCCGCACCATGCCGCGATAGGTAGCCCGGACA